>JADZDV010000177.1 GCA_020850915.1 Chloroflexota bacterium
GTCTCCCCGCAGGAGATCGCCATCATGTTCAGGCCGAATTCGCCCAGCCCCCCGAGCGGCACGACGTCCACTGGGGAGGCGCCGGGGGCGACTCCGCCGGCTTCAGACACAATCATGCAAGTCCCAGTCAGTGTCGACTTAGGTATCGGTCGTTTTGACTGACACCGGTTGGGGTCTGGCGACGCCACTCCGGGGGGTGCCGGTCGATCGCCCTACTACTCGGCGTCGGTCGGCCAGGCCACTGGGAAGGCCTGTGAACAAATGGGGCAGATAGTGGCGAAACTATAGCACAGGGGATGCACGGCTGGCAGCAAAAACGTCTGCAAGTCGTGCCATCTCAACGAGCTGCAAGGTTTCAGGTCGCCGCCGCGCTTCGATGCCCGCTGTCAAGAGGGCTTGCTCGGCCGGGATTGCCAGGGTCGCCGCAAATGGCTCGAGGGCGTTGCGCAGTGTCTTGCGCCGCTGGGTGAATATGGTGCGCACCATCCGCGTGAAAAGCGCCTCGTCTTCGATGGGCGCCGGCGAAGGTCTGAAGTCCAGCCGGACGACTGCGGATGAGACCTTCGGGGCGGGTCGAAACGCACCCGGTGGGAGCGACAGCAGGCGCGTGACGTCAGCGCGGAGCGCCGTCAGCACGGTCAGAACGCCGTACTCGCCTGTCCCCACCTTCGCGACCAGCCGATCGGCGACCTCCTTCTGCAGCATCAGCACCGCGTCGTGCAGGCCCCGAGTCGAGGTTGACAGCTCGAGCAGCCGAAACAGGATCGGCGAGGAGATGTTGTACGGCAGATTGCCGACGATCCGCACGGTGTGGTCATGGTCGAGTGGAACCCCGAGCCACGCGGTGATCGCGGCCTCGACGTCCAGGGCCAGAAAGTCCGCCGTGATGACCGTCACGTTGGGCAGGCCGCGCGCCTCGAGCCGCTGTGCCAAGTCACGGTCGACTTCGATCGCAAGCAGCCGTTGAACGCAGGCAGCCAGCGGCAGCGTCAACGCGGCGCGGCCCGGACCGATCTCGACCATGTGATCGGTGGGGGCGGGTGCGACGGCGGACACGACCTTTCTGACCCAGGCAGGTTCGAGGAAGTGTTGCGCGAAGCGCTTGCGGGCGCGCATCAGGCGCCGTCCCCGTCCTGGTCGTCGTCAAACGTCTCGCCGCGCCAGTATCGCGCCTCGATGTCCATGATCTGTTCCTCGCTCATCCCGAAGTAATGCCCGAGCTCGTGAATGAGCGTCTCGCCGATGGCGGCCACGACTTCCGTGTCGTCGCCGTCCGCCTCGTCCTCGATCGGTCGCTGAAAGAGGGTGATGTGATCGGGGAGGACGTTGCCGTAACCCCATCCGCGCTCCGGGAGGGGCGTGCCGGTGTACAGCCCGAGGAGCGTATCGGGCGGCTCCACCTCCATCTCCAGAAGGAGCTCCTCGGACGGTTCGTCTTCGATCACGATGGCCAGATTGCGCACGTGTCTGGCAAAGCGTGGGGGTATCGTGTCGATGGCTTGCTCGACGCACACGCGGAACTGGGCGCGGGTCATGACCGAGGCCGCGTCCGGCGGGCCTTGACGACCACGCCCCCCGAAACCGCGAAGTCGCAGTCGAGGCGCGCGTGACACCGGGAACACGCCGGCGTGGGCCTGCATATGCGTCGGCCGTGCAGAATCAGCAGATCGGACGCGGCCGTCCATCGCTCCTTCGGGATCAACGCGCAGAGCTCCGCCTCCACTTGGACCGGGTCGTCACTATGTACGAGTCCGAGCCGGTTCGCCACGCGGAGCACGTGCCGGTCCACGGGCAGACCGGGCACGCCGAGGGCATGGCCCAGCACGACGTTCGCGGTCTTGCGGCCGACGCCCGGCAGCGCTGTCAGCGCGGTGATGTCAGCCGGGACATGGCCGCCGTGCCGCTCGACGAGCTGCGCGGCCATCGCGAGAAGCGCCCGTGACTTCTGCCGGAAGAAGCCAGTCGAGTGAATCAGCCCTTCGAGCCGTGCCTGGTCGCACCGGGCCAGCGCCGCCGCGTCCGGGCAGGCATCGAACAGGGCTGGCGTCACCTCGTTCACGCGCCGATCGGTGGACTGCGCGGAAAGGATCGGGGCCACGAGCAGCTCGAAGGCGTTGCGGTAGCGCAGTTCGGTATCGGGATCGGGATGGTGGGTCTCGAGCGCATCGAGAATACGCGCGGTGACCGCCGTGGTCTTCATCGCGAGCCGCGGGAACTCAGTGAATCGGACCCTTGTCGGTGCCCGGGGCGGGCGCATTTGCCTCGGAGAAGACGCGCATATTGTCCTGAAGGGCCGCGATCAATGTCGGGACGAACTGCACGGGAATGACCATCCTGGCGCGCACCGGAGCCCGCACGGTCTGGTCAGCCTCGGCGCGGCGGATTTCCTTCTCGGACAGAGGTTCGACTTCGCAGAAGGTCAGCGTGAAGTCGAAGGGGGTGTGCGCGACCGCGCAGAAGTTCGCGTAGGTGCGTTCCGGTCCCGGCACCGACTCGTCGGGTACGATGGTGAAGTTGATCTGCTTGCGCTCGGACATGCCGGCCAGTCTAGCAGTTCGCAGGGGCTTCAGTACTTCCTCATCACCCCGACCACCACGCCCTGTATCTGGACCCCGTCTGGATCGACGTAAATCGGCGCCATCGTTGGATTAGCGGGCTGCAGGCGGATGCGCCCGCTCTCGCGGTAGAATTTCTTGAGTGTGGCATCCTGGCCGTTGACGAGCGCAATGACCATTTCTCCGTTGTCCGCGCTCTTGCGATCCTCCACCACGACCCAGTCGCCGTCGCGAATCTGTTCGTCGATCATCGATTCGCCGCGCACGCGCAGCACGTAGGTGTCGCGCTTGCCCGCCACGAGCGATTCGGGCACCGCGATAGTCTCGTTGCCAGCGATCGCCTCGATCGGCATGCCCGCGGCCACGTATCCGAGCAGCGGAACCTCGACGGCCCGGCCACCCGAGCGGCTTGGGAGCAGCTCGACCGACCGACTCCGATTCCAGGATCGGCGGATGAAGCCCTTGTCCTGCAGGTTGGTCAGGTGCTTGTGCACGGTGGCCAGCGAGGACAGGCTGAAGCGACGGCCGATTTCCTCGAGACTCGGCGCGTAGCCGTGCTGCTGGATGAACTCGTTGAGATAGTCGAGGATCTCGCGCTGGCGTTTCGTCAGGGGCTGCATGTGGACTCCTTTAGCTGTCCCTTCGCTTTCGCTCTGGAAGCGTAGACAAAACAAAGGCGAAAGTCAACACGATGCTATTCTCGTGACGTGCGCCTTCCCTTGCGGCTACCGAGTGCCGATGGCCGCCGCCACGATTTGCTGGCTCTGGGGGCCAACAGCATCGACCTGCTCACTCTGGTCGATTCCTTTCCGGTCCCGAACGGTAAACAACCCATGGCAGGCTTTGCCGAGGTCCCGGGCGGGGAAGCGGCGACGGCCGCTGTGACGGTCGTGCGTCTGGGGTTCACGGCACGTTATATCGGCCGCTTCGGTCGTGACCGGTTCGGGCGGATGGGGCTGGCCAGCCTGGCACGAGCAGGTGTGGACGTT
This sequence comes from Chloroflexota bacterium, assembly GCA_020850915.1. The sequence goes on from JADZDV010000177.1 coordinate 3,545, forward strand.
GGAAGCGCCATCACTACCGCGAGCGCGGCCAGCCAGTTCGCAGTGATCCTCGTGGAGGCCACCACCGGCGATCGGAGCGTAATCTACAGGCGCGAACGAGGAATCGCCCTGCTGCCCGAAGACGTCCCATCGGCTGCGGCGGCGGCCGCGCGTGTCCTGCTGGCCGATGGACATGCGATCCCGGCCGCGATTGTCGCCGCCACAGCCGCGCGCGCCGCGGGCACCCCCACGGTGCTGGATCTGGATGACGTGACGCCGGGGCTCGATCGCCTCATCGCGTTGTCGGACATCGTGTTCGCCGCGGCGGGTCTTCCCGAACGGCTCACCGGACGCGAGAGTCCGGGGGCTGCGCTGGCGGCGATCCAGCGCGACAGTGGCGCCACCATCGTGGGAGTCACGCTCGGCCCCGAGGGCAGCCTGACACGGGTCGGGGGTCACGAGATTCACACGCCCGGCTTTGCGATCGAGGTCGTCGATACCACGGGCGCGGGCGACGCGTTCCGCGGCGGTTTCATTGGCGGCTGGCTGGCACAGGGGGACGGTGCCGTCCTGGAGGACGTGCTGCGGTTCGCCCACGCCGTCGCGGCCCTTTCGTGCCGGGGCCTCGGCGCACGTTCGGCCCTGCCGGCACGGGCGGACGTCGAATCGCTGCTGTCCGGGTCCTGGACGGAGTAGATTCAACCTTCTGCTCACGGACCGGTCTAACGGTGGCAATGGGTATGTGGTCATGAATCATGCAGGGGTCACCCACGTCTGGCCTTCGGCGCTGCCGGTCTCCGCGGAGCCAGCCGTGAGCGCTCATCCGCCGGAGCTCGAGTCCTTGAACGGTGCGACGGACCGATTCGGCGGTCTTCACGACTCGGTACTCGTACGCGCGTCGGTGAACGGCGAGCGCGAGGCGTTCGACGAAATCGTCACGCGACACCGCCGCACGGTCTATCGAGTCTGCTTGAGATACGCGGGTACGCACGAGGATGCCAGCGATCTCGTCCAGGAGGTCTTCGTGCGCGCCTGGCGCGGCTTGCGCACCTTCAAGGGCCAGGCGCAATTCTCGACGTGGCTGTACCGCGTGGCCGTCAACGTCTGCCTGAACCGGGCCAGCATCCGGCGTCTCGACGTCGAGCCGCTCGAGTCGGACCGCTTCGAGGACCCCAACGCGGTGGATCCTCATCAGAATCTCGTGCGTGCGGACCGCGCGACGGCCGTGCGACGGGCCGTGGCGACGTTGCCGAAAAAACAACGCGCCACGCTCATCCTGCGCGCGTACCACGACCTGTCCCACCAGGAGATCGCCGACATTCTCGGCAGTTCCGTGGGGGCCGTGAAGGCGAACTTCTTCCACGCGCTGGCAAATCTGAAGCGCGCACTGGGAAACGTGCCATGACGCATCTTTCTCCTGACGAGCTCATCGACGCGATCGAGGGGCTTCTGGACTCGGATCGCCAGTCCCACGTCGCGGGGTGCGAGGCCTGCCGCAGCGAGGTTGAGCGTCTCCGCGCGGTCTTACACGAGGCACAGGACAGCGACGTGCCGGAGCCGTCGCTGCTCTTCTGGGACCAGTTGTCCACTCGTGTCCGGGCGGCCATTACCGTGGAGGCCGACCCTTCTCGCGGCTGGCGCCCCGCCTGGTTCGAGTGGCCCGTTCTGGCGCCGATCGCGGCTTTGGCGGCGCTGGTGGCGGCGCTGGCGACCGCTATTCCGGTCGCGCCACGCTCCGTCAGCGAGCTCGCCGCAACCGGGCTGGCGCCCCAGCCGCTCGCGCCGGTGGAGGTGGACGATCGGTGGCGGCTGGTTTCGGGCATGCTCGGCCGTGTGACCTGGGAGATCGCCCGCGAGGCAGGGCTGATGCCCGATCCGGGAGGGACCCATCTCGCCGTTGCGGGCTTGACGAGGGCCGAGCACGACGAGCTGCTGCGGCTCCTCAGGGCCGAGCTGTCGCCCCGGGTGAACTGATCAGGAGCTGACCATGAGGTATCTTCTCTGGGCCGTCGCGTTGACCGTGCTCCTGCCCGTCCCAGTCGCCGCACAGCCGCCCCCCCGGCTGCCGGATCCGCCACCGGAAATGGCACCGACCGAAGTGCAGCGGCTCTTCGACGCCTATCTGATCATGCAAGCGCAGGAGGCACTGGGGCTGAGCGAAGCGCAGTACGCACCGTTCATTACGCGGCTGCGCACGCTCCAGGACGCCCGCCGTGGGAACCAACGTGAGCGGTTTCAGATTCTGGCGCAGTTGCAGCGCCTGACCGATCCGAAGGCGCTCCGGCCGGCTGATGAGGCGACGGTCAAGGAGCGATTGGACGCGCTGCAGCAGCTCGAGTCGCGGTCGGCCGCCGAGCTGCGGCGGTTCTATCACGCGATCGACGAGCTGCTCAACACGAACCAGCAGGCGCGGTTCCGCATCTTCGAAGAGGAGATGGAGCGGCGCAAGCTGGAGCTGCTGCTGCGGGCCCGGGAGAACAGTCGGCCCACCGGGAACCCGCGCCGCCCGCCGCCGCCCCGGTAGCTCGGGTCGGTCGATCAGGGCGTACAATTAGGGCATGCGAGTGGTTATCGCACTCGTCGCCGCGGGCACGCTGCTGACGGCGACCGACCTGACCCCTCAGAAGGCCGAGGTCTTTCGGCAGAAGATGCTCGCGATCCGCCTCCACAGCGAAGCCGGCACCGCTCCGGGACGCCGAACGATCATGCCGGAAGATGAGGTCAACTCGTACTTCCGCTTCCGCGGTCCCGAGGTCCTCCCCTCTGGCATTGCCGATCCTCGTGTCACCCTGCTCGGGGCCAGCCGTGTCGTCGGTCGCGCCACGGTCGATCTCGATGCCGTGCGCCAGACCCGCGGCACGGGTGGCTGGTTCGACCCGCTCAGCTATCTCAGCGGCCGGCTGCCGGTGGTGGTCACCGGGACCTTGCGGGGGGAGCGGGGTGCAGCCCATTTCACGCTCGAGCAAGCCGAAGTCTCGGGTGTATCGGTCCCGAAGAGCCTGCTTCAGGAGCTCGTGAGCTATTACACGCGTTCTCCCGACGCCCCCCGGGGACTTGACCTGGATGCCCCCTTCGACATGCCATCGGGCATTGACCGGCTCGTCGTCGAGCCGGGTCGCGCGATTCTCGTGCAGTAGGATCAGCGGGTCGTGGACGACGTCCTCCAGATGCCGCTCCAGTTTCTGAAGGGGGTCGGCCCGCGCAAGGCCGCCGACCTGAAGAAGGTCGGACTCCTGACCGTCGAAGATCTGCTGTTCCGGTTCCCGCTTCGGTACGAGGACCGTAGCCGACTGCAGCCGATCGTCTCACTGCGACCGGGGACGACGGCGGCGATTGCGGGTGAGGTCCTGCATACGAGCCTCACGCCGACGCGGAGGCCGGGGTTCCGCTTGTTCACGGCACTGGTGCAGGACGCCAGCGGGCAGGTGCAGGTGGTCTGGCCCAACCAGGCGTTCCTGAAGGATGTCGTACGCTCGCATCAGCAGATCGTGCTGTTCGGCAAGGTGGAACTCTGGGGCGCGCGTGGCCTGCAGGTGACCGATCCCGAGTTCGAGGTCCTGCACGCCGAGGCCGGGGATGAGTCGTCCGGGTTGCACACCGGGCGCATCGTTCCGGTGTATGAGCGGTCAGGAAGTGTCAGCACCAACATGCAGCGGCGCTTCGTTCATCAAGCGCTCGAGCTGCTGCCTGCGGCCCTGTTCGATCCGGTGCCCGAGACCCTGGCGGCCACCGCGGGGTGGCCGTCGCGGCGGGATGCCCTTCGGTACACGCATTTTCCGCCCGCCGGCACCTCCGTCGAGGAACTCGACCACTTCAGGACGCCGGCGCAGCAGCGCGTGATCTTCGAGGACTTCTTCGTCTTTCAGACCGGGCTGGCGCTGAGGCGCCAGGAGAACGCCCAGGTCCGGAAGGCGCTGGTGCCGAAGGTGGATGGCCGGGTTCGGGAGGCGGCGCGCGCGGTGCTGCCGTTCAAGCTCACGGACGGCCAGAAGCACGCGCTCGCCGAAATCGTCGGCGACATGCAGAAGCCCTGGCCGATGCAACGGCTCCTCCAGGGCGACGTGGGCGCCGGCAAGACGATCGTGGCCGTCCTCGCGGCGATCGTGGCCCTGGAGAATGGCTTCCAGGTGGCGTTCATGGCGCCCACCGAGATTCTGGCCGAGCAGCACTACCGTACGATTGTCCCGTGGCTGTCGGGGACGCGCTTTCGCGCTGCACTGCTGACCGGCCGCGTCAGCGCAGCCACCCGACGAACGTTGCTGCCCGACATCGAACGCGGCAACGTGCATGTGGTGGTCGGCACGCATGCCCTCGTGCAGACTCAAGTGCGATTCGCCGCGCTGGCACTCGTGATCATCGACGAGCAGCATCGCTTCGGCGTGCTGCAGCGTGGCGTGCTGGCGGCGAAGGGGAGTCACCCTGACGTGCTCGTGATGACGGCGACCCCCATTCCCCGGACACTGGCGCTGACGGAATGTGGAGACATGGAAGTGTCGGTGATCCGCGGGCTGCCCCCCGGCCGCAGGCCCATCCGGACGCTCGTGATGGCGGACAACCGGCGCGACGAGGTCTACGATCTCGTGCGGCACGAGCTGGATGCCGGCCGCCAGGCGTATGTGATTTATCCGCTCGTCGAAGACTCCGAGAAAGTGGATCTGAAGGCCGCAACGGCGATGGCGGCGCATCTGGCCACGGAGGTGTTTCCAGATCGGACGGTCGCGCTCCTGCACGGCCGCCTGAAGGGTGACGAAAAAGAGCGAGTCATGCGGGACTTCACATCCGGGACTACCGAGATCCTCGTGTCCACGACGGTGGTCGAGGTCGGTGTGGACGTGCCGAACGCCGCGATCATGGTCATCGAGCACGCCGAGCGGTTTGGCCTGTCGCAGTTGCATCAGCTACGCGGCCGCGTCGGGCGCGGCGCGCACGGATCGACGTGCGTGCTGCTCTACCAGGCGCCGTGGTCGGACGAGGCTCGCGAGCGCTTGCGGGCCATGGCTGACACGACGGACGGGTTCGTCATCGCCGAACGGGACCTGGCCCTCCGCGGTCCAGGCGATTTCTTCGGAACCCGGCAGTCTGGCCTGCCGCAGCTGCGGGCGGGTGACCTCACGCGCGACGCCGACCTGCTCGAGCGGGCATATGGGGAGGCGCGCCGCCACGTGGACGAAGGCCTGTTGACCGACGCGCAGCGCGCGTACGTGCACGCGGTCTGGCAGCGGCAGTTTGGACTGGTCACCGTCGGATGAGGATCATCGGCGGCGCGAGCCGGGGGCGCACCTTGAAAGCGCCGACCTGGGGCGGCATGCGTCCCACGTCCGACCGGGTGCGCGAGACGCTCTTCAACATCCTCGCGCCCCGCGTGGCCGAGGCACGGGTCCTCGACGTCTTTGCCGGCACGGGTGCGGTCGGCCTCGAGGCCCTCAGCCGGGGAGCGGCGTCCGCGGTCTTCATCGAATGTGACCGCCGCGCGGCGGCGCTCATTCGCGAGAACGTGACGCGATGCAGCGCGCTCGAGCGCTGTGCTATCATCCGCGAAGCCGCTGAGACGGCGCTGGCACGGCCGGTGCCGGGCGGCCCCTTTGACGTCGTCGTGCTCGATCCGCCGTATGATTGCCCGCGGCTGGAGGCAATCGTTGCGCGTGGGGTCACGGCGCTGGCTCCGGCGGGCGTCCTCGTTCTGGAACATGCGTGGCGACGATCGCCACCGGAACCCGTGGAAGCGCGGCGGACCAGGACCGTGCGCTCCGGCGACAGCGCGCTCAGTTTCTACGAGGTCGCAGTCCCCGCCCCAGAGAGGCCCGACGACCCATGACCAGCCGTCCTGCCGGTGACCGACGCCTGGCCGTCTACCCAGGCTCGTTCGATCCCCTGACCAACGGTCATGTGGACATCATTGAGCGTGGATCGAGTCTCTTCGATGAGATTCTCGTCGCGGTCCTCGTCAACGCCGACAAGCAGCCGCTGTTCACGGCCAGCGAGCGCATTGCGATGATCTCCGACGTGTTCCAGCATCGCGCCAACGTCACGGTCGACACGTTCGACGGCTTGCTGGTGGAATATGCCCAGCGCCGGAGCGCCTCGGTGATCGTCCGGGGGCTCCGGGCTGTCTCTGATTTCGAGTACGAGTTTCAAATGGCCCTCATGAACCGCCGCCTCGCTCCGCAGCTCGAGACGGTGTTCATGATGCCGGCCGAGCAGTACACCTACATCAGCTCGAAGCTGATCAAAGAGGTGTTCATGCTGGGTGGCGAGGTGCGTGGCCTCGTCCCGCCCGTGGTCGAGGACCAGCTGCGGAGCAAGCAAGCCAGCCTGCGGAATCGGCGGCTGACGGAGACACGGAAGGCATGACGTTCGCACATCGCATGAGTCGTATCTCGCCCTCGCCGACGATGCGCGTGACGGCGGAAGCAGACCGGCTGCGCCGCCAGGGCGTGGACGTCGTCGATCTGGGCGCCGGGGAGCCCGATTTTCCGACACCGGAGCACGTGAAGGCGGCGGCGCATGCCGCGCTGCATGAGAACTTCACGAAGTACACGCCCTCGGCGGGCATCCTCGAGCTGCGCGAGGCCGTCGCCGCGCGATACCGCGACGACTACGCCGTCGAATTCGCGGCCAACGAGGTCATCATCACGGCGGGCGGCAAGCAGGCGCTGTACAACACCGCGATGGTACTGTTCGAGGAGGGCGACGAGGTCATCACGCACGCGCCATACTGGCCGACGATTCCCGAGCAAGTCAAACTGGCGGGCGCGACGCCCGTGATCGTGCAGACCCATGCCGAGGATGGCTTCACCATCCACGCCGACCCGCTGATCGCGGCGATCACGCCGCGGACCAAGGCGATCATCATCAACTCGCCCTGCAACCCGACCGGGGCGCTCATCACCGAAGAGGCGATGGTGGCGATCGCCGACGCGGCGGCGCAGCGCGGGCTCTGGGTGATCGCCGACCTCACGTACGAAAAGCTCATCTACGACGCCGTTCCGCACAACCTGCCGCGGATCCTCGTCGATCGGCTCGGTGATCGCGCCATCATCTGCAGTGCAGCCTCGAAGGCGTACGCGATGACCGGCTGGCGCTGCGGCTGGGCCGTCGGCCCCCGCGAGTTCATCGCCGCGTGTAACGCGCTCCAGGGACACTCCACATCGAACGTGGCCTCGATCACCCAGAAGGCGGCCTTGGCGGCGCTGAACGGGCCGCAGGAGGGCGTCACCGCGATGCTCGACGAGTTCCGGGTCCGGCGTGACCGCGTGTGGGAATGGCTCACCGAGGACCCGCGGTTCACGTGCGTCAAGCCGCGCGGAGCGTTCTACCTCTTTCCGTACCTGGCGGGGGTGCTCCAGGCCGCCGGCGTCTCGTCGACCGCCGAGTTCGCGGAGGAATTGCTCAAGGAAGTGCACGTCGCGCTGCCGGCTGGTGAAGGCTTCGACGCGCCCGGGTTCGTGCGCATCTCCTACGCCACGTCGATGGAGCAGCTGCGCGAAGGCATCTCGCGCCTCCACGAGTTCGTCCGCACGCGCGAGCGCCGCGGGGCGATAGCCGGCCGCTGAGGCCGACGCAGGTGGGGCTCCCTCCCGAGGCGGCGTTGGCCCTTGCAGCGGTGGTCGGCGAGGCGTTCGTCCGCAGCGACGCCCGGTCACTCGACGCCTATGGCTCGGATGCGCTCCAGCGTGGCCGGCCGGCCGACCTGGTTCTCCTGCCTGGCTCGACCGCCGAGGTCGCGGCCATTGCACGATGCTGCTGCCAGCACCGGGTGGCTCTGGTCCCGCGGGGCGCGGGAACCGGATATACGGGCGGGGCCGTGCCCCTGCACGGCGGTGTCGTGGTCTCGATGGAGCGGTTCGATCGTATCCTCGAGATCGACGAGCTCAACCTCCTGGCCGTTGTCCAGCCCAACGTCGTCACCGGTGTGCTGCAGGACGCCGTCGAGGCGCGCGGCCTGTTCTATCCGCCAGACCCCGCGAGCCTGCGCCAGTGCGCACTCGGGGGCAACGTCGCCGAATGCGCCGGCGGGCCACGAGCCGTCAAATACGGCACCACGCGGCGCTACGTCCTGGGGCTCGAGGCCGTTCTGCCGACCGGCGAGGTCGTGCGGACCGGCTCGAAGTGCGTGAAGAACGTCGTCGGCTACGATCTCACACAACTGCTCGTCGGATCGGAGGGTACGCTCGCCATCATTACCGAAATCGTCCTGCGGCTGGTGCCCAAGCCCGCACGGCAGGCCACGCTCGGTGCGACATTCGCCAGTGTGCCCGATGCGGTGGCCGCGGTCACGGCGCTGCAGACCGCGCGAATCGTACCGGCCACGGTCGAGCTCATCGACGCCGAGTCGCTGCGCGCCGTCGAGCAGCATCTTGGCAGGGCGGTCGCACCAGCGGGCACGGGCGCGTTGCTGGTCATCGAGGTGGACGGGGGGCCGGCAGGCGTCGACGAGGAGATCGCGCTGGTCGAGACCACGTGCCGCGACGCAGGCGCCACCGAGATCCGTCGTGCGACGACCCCGGCCGAGCGCGACGCCATTTGGGAGGCACGCCGCTCCCTTTCGGTCGCCCTCCGAGCCCTCAAGCCGCGCAAGGTCAATCACGACCTCGTCGTGCCCCGTGGTCGTGTGCCAGAGCTCTTCGAGCTGATCGCAGACGTGCGGCGCCGGCACGCCTTGCTCATCCCGTGTTTCGGTCATGCGGGTGACGGCAATATCCACGTCAATCTCATGGTCGACCCGGACGATGCCGCTGAGATGGCGCGCGCCGCCCTGGCCGAGCAGGAGCTGTTTGCCGGTGTCGTCGCCCTCAAGGGGTCAATCAGCGGTGAGCACGGTATCGGCTTCTCGAAGGCGCCCTACCTGGGGCTCGAGCTCTCGCCGGAGACGATCGCGCTCATGAAGCGTGTCAAGGCCGCTTTTGACCCGGCCGGTATCCTCAATCCCGGCAAGATATTTCCGGACTGATTCGATGCGGGTGGTGCCGCGCGTGCGTGCGGGGACGCGCCGACACGTCTCTGCGCGCCGGACGGGACCCGCCGCGTGCCTGTCAGCGGTTCGCGACCAGGACGACCTGCTGAAGGTCGCGGGCGGGATCGGGCCACAACAGGGTTCCGACCCTGGCGTGAGCCTCGTTGAAGTAGGGCAGGGTGGCCAGGCGGAGCGGTGTGATGCCCCGAGCCCGCTCGAAGCGCTCGAGCGTCTCGACCGGCACGACCGCGAGCACACGTGACGGGCTTCCGAGGAAATCCGCGAACTGATCGTCGTTGATGACATCCACGGTCCGCGCACCGGTGTAGAAGACGAGGTTTCGCACGAAGGCCTGATAGGTGCCCACCGGTTCGCCCGCGCGGCGTTCTGCCTGCACGTGCCGGGCCATCTGTTGCACAGTGTCCTCGCCGGACCCGGAGAGCGCGCCATACTGAAGCGCCGTCAGCGTGACGGCCGCGCCGAGGGCGACGAGAGCCGGCGCGATCCGCCAGGCTCCCCCAAGCGCACCGAGCACGACGACAAGACCTGCGACCCCCATTGCCACCGACGCCCCGATCGCGAACGGCGTGGCGACGTTGACGAGGAGCGGCTGACCCCGATAGAGCAACACACCCAGGGCGGCCATCAGGAGGCCGCTGCCGGCCGCACCGAGTATCACCGCCACGTCTGGCAGCGGGCGTACGCGGACACCGTTCAGGCTGCGCCACTCACGGGCGCGCTCGAGAATCGACGAGGCCAGCAGGATGGCCAGCGGTGGCAGTACCGACAGGATGTAGCGTGGCTGCTTGCCGACCGAGATGGTGAAGAAGATGAGCGGCAGGGCTGCCCACAGCAGCAGCCGCAGGTCGAGTGTGCCGATGTCCCGCCGACGCGTGAGGAACTGCCGCACCGGGCTCAGCCAGACCGAGGCCAGGGGTGTCCACGGCATCAGGCCGCCGGCGACGATGGGGAGATAGAACCACCACGGGCGTGGGTCGTTGAACCGATCGGTCGCGAAGCGCTCGAAGTTGTCGCCAAGAAAGAAGCCCTCGAGGTACGCGGAACCGTGGTGCATGTACATCGCCAGGTACCACGGCGCGGCGATCGCCGCGAACACCAATGTGCCCAATCCGAAGTCGGCCGCGGTGACGTTGAGAGATCGGCGCTCGATGAGGACGACCGGCACGATCACGAGCAGCGGGATAGCTGCGCCGACGGGACCCTTGACCAGGAAGCCCAGTGCCATCGCGACGGCCGACAGCAGTACCCATTTGCGCGGGGTGCGCTCCTGGTCGAGCGTGGCGGCGAATGCGGCGAAAACCGCCAGGGTGATACAGAAGGCGAGTGGTAAATCGGGCAGCGCCGCGCGGGCCATCGCGAAGTAGCCGAAGTTGGTCGCCACGATCGCGCCAGCCAGCAGGCCGACCGACTCGTCATACCAGCGACGCGCACATGCGGCCGTCACGAGCACGAGTCCGAGCCCGGACAGCGCCGCCCACAGGCGGGCGGCCAGTTCCGTCGGACCGAGGACGAGCGACGTGGCCGCCGCGAGCCAGTAATAGAGAATGGGTTTCTGAAACCGCGGTTCATAATTGTAGTGCGGCGTCAGCCAGTCGCCCGACTCGACCATCTCGCGCGCCGCCTCGGCATAGAACGCCTCGTCGGTGTCGGTGATCGCCCCGCGGCCCAGACCCACGAAGAAGGTCAGAGCCGCGAGCAAGAGCAGGGGCAGCGTTGACTGGCGCACAGCGCTGCATCATATCAAGGCGGCAGGCCGGCGCCGGAAGGCGCCGGGTCGGCCATGTGGCATCGGACGGTCTATACTGCGGGCATGAAGACCGTTGCGGTGATTGGCGCCTCGAGCGACCGGACCAAGTTCGGCAACAAGGCGGTACGCGCGTTTGCCGCCGCCGGGTATCGGGTGGTACCCATTCATCCGCAGCAGGCGGATATCGAGGGTCTTCGGACCTACAGGTCGGTGCTCGACGTGCCCGGGATCATCCACATGGCGACCCTGTACGTCCCGCCCTCGGTTGGTGAGGGGCTCCTCGACGAGCTGGCCGCCAAGGGCATCGTGGAAGTCTGGGTCAATCCGGGCACCGAGTCGGATACGTTGATCGCTCGCGCCCAGGCACTCGGCCTGCAGCCCATCCAAGCGTGCAGCATCACGGGTCTGGGGCTGAGTCCGGGCCAGTTCTGATATGATCGTTTCCGTCGCCGGCTCAGCGGCCCGTCCCAGTCACGCGCGGCCCCGCCCCGCGGCCTCATCGGCTACCGACCCGCACAGGCTTCCGACCACCGTTCCATCTCCGGACAGCACCCATGCCCAGCTCCAATAAGCGTCACGGTTCGTCTGGTCGCAGTGACGACCGATCGGTCTCTTCGGACGTCCCGGCGTCGGAGACGGCCGATCCGCAGCCCGCGCCGGCTGATGGTCGTCGCTCGGGACTCAACATCACCGAGTTGAAGGACATGAGCATCCAGCACCTGACGCAGGTGGCGAAGGACCTCGATGTCGCCGGTGCCACCGGCATGCGCAAACAGGAGCTCATCTTCCAGATCCTCAAGGCGCAGACCGAGCAGAGCGGCTTCATCTTCTCGGAGGGCGTGCTCGAGGTCCTGGCCGACGGCTTCGGTTTCCTCCGGGCACCCGACTACAACTACCTGCCCGGTCCCGATGACATCTACGTGTCGCCGTCGCAGATCCGCAAGTTCGACCTCCAGACCGGAGACACCGTCTCGGGTCAGATCCGCGCGCCCAAGGAAGGGGAGCGCTACTTTGCGCTGATCAAGGTCGAGGCGGTCAACTTCGAGGCGCCGGATCACGCACGCGACAAGCTCTTCTTCGAGAACCTGACGCCGCTCTATCCGGCCGAGCGGATCCGGCTCGAGACGGAGACGGAGAACCTGTCCGCCCGGGTCATGGATCTGATGACACCCATTGGCAAGGGCCAGCGCGGCCTCATCGTTGCGCCGCCGCGCACGGGCAAGACGATGTTGCTCCAGAACATCGCACAGTCGGTGGCCAAGAATCACCCGGAGATCTACCTGATCGTCCTGCTGATCGACGAGCGGCCCGAGGAGGTCACCGACATGCAGCGATCCGTCGATGGGGAGGTCGTGTCGTCCACCTTCGACGAGCCCGCGCAACGGCACGTGCAGGTCGCCGAAATGGTCATCGACAAGGCCAAGCGCCTCGTCGAGCCCCGCAAGGACGTACTCATCCTGCTCGATTCGGTCACGCGCCTGGCGCGCGCCTACAACGCCGTTATCCCCTCGTCCGGCAAGGTGCTCTCGGGGGGGCTCGACAGCAACGCGCTCCAGAAGCCGAAGCGGTTCTTCGGTGCCGCGCGTAACATCGAAGAGGGCGGGTCTCTCACGATCATCGCCACCGCGCTCGTGGACACGGGCTCCCGCATGGACGACGTGATCTTCGAAGAGTTCAAGGGGACCGGCAACATGGAGATCCACCTGGACCGTAAGCTCACCGACAAGCGCGTGTTCCCGTCGATCGACATCATCAAGAGCGGGACACGCAAGGAGGAGCTCCTCATTCCGCCCGAGGATCTCAACCGCATCTGGGTGCTCCGCAAGGTCCTCAACCCGCTCTCGCCGGTTGAGGCGATGGAGCTGCTCCTCGACAAGATGGCCAAGACCAAGACGAATGCCGACTTCCTGGCGGCGATGCAGCGAGGATAGCGGGCGACGGCTCTTACCGTGCGCCGTCGGGCCCGTTCCTGATGACGGGCGATGACGTGCGGCTGATCGACGGGACCGGCGCCGAGCACATGCTGTGAACCTCAGGGCCCGCCGGGTGTGTCGGGAGACGGAGATGCCGATGCCGGTGGCTCGATCTGTCCGAGGATCTGCCGGAGTTCGTCTCCTTCCATGACCTCGGTTTCGAGCAGGCGTCTGGTCACGACTTCGAGCAGATCCCGCTTGTCGCGGAGCAACTGGCGAGCGATCTCCTGCGCCGCGGAGACGATCTTCTTCACCTCTTCGTCGATCTGCCTGGCGGTCTCCTCGCTGTACGGGCCGCGCTCGCTCGGCAGGCCCATGTCGAGGAAGCGGCCGCGGCGAGGCTGGTCGAGATTGACCGCGCCGAGCTTCTCGCTCATCCCCCACTCGGTGACCATCGACCGGGCGATGTCGGTGGCGCGCTGCAAGTCGTTCTGCGCACCCGTGGAGATCTCGCCGAGCGCGATCTCCTCGGCGGCCCGGCCGGCGAGCAGCACGCTGAGCTGATCGCGGAGGTCTTGCCCCTGCATCAAGTACCGATCCTCGAGGGGCAACTGCATCGTGTACCCGAGCGCGCCGAAACCGCGCTGCACGATCGAGATCTTGTGCACCGGATCCATGCCGGTCAGGGAACTGGCGACGATGGCGTGGCCCGACTCGTGGTACGCGATGATCTCGCGAACCTTCGGGCTCATGACGCGCTTCTTCTCGAGGCCGGCGATGAGCCGATCGATGCCCTCGTCGAAATCGCTCATTTCGACGGCCGTCTTATCGTGGCGGGCGGCGAGCAGCGCCGCTTCATTGACCAGGTTCGCGAGGTCGGCACCGGCGAAGCCGGCCGTGCGTGCTGCGACCTTGCGCAAGTCCACGTCCGGCGACAGCTTGACCGCCTTGACGTGAATCCGCAGGACCGCCTCACGGCCGTTGATGTCGGGCTTGTCCACCAGCACCTGGCGGTCGAAGCGGCCCGGGCGGAGCAGGGCCGGGTCGAGCACCTCGGGGCGGTTGGTGGCGGCCATGATGATGATGGCCTTACGGGCATCGAAGCCGTCCATCTCCGCGAGGAGCTGGTTGAGCGTCTGTTCGCGCTCCTCGTGGCTGCCCATCGGGTTCTGTGACCGGACCTTGCCGATGGCATCCAGTTCGTCGATGAAGACGATGCACGGCGCCTTGGCCTCGGCCTGTTTGAACAGATCGCGCACGCGCGCCGCACCGACGCCCACGAACATCTCGACGAACTCAGACCCACTCAGGCTGAAGAAGGGCACCTTGGCCTCACCGGCCACGGCGCGCGCCAACAGCGTCTTGCCGGTACCTGGCGGGCCGACGAGCAGGACGCCCTTGGGGATCTTGCCGCCGAGATTCGTGTACTTGCCGGGGTGCTTCAGGAACTCGACGATCTCGCGGAGCTCGCCGGCGGCCTCGTCTACGCCCGCGACATCGGCAAAGCTCACCTTGACGTCGTCTTCCGCGTAGATCTTGGCCTTGCTCCGCGCGAAGGACATCACGCCGCCCTCGGCGCCGCCCATGCGTCGGAAAAAGAACGTCCAGAGCCCGACGATCAGGAGGAGGGGAATCACCCAGCTGAGGATCTCGGGCAGCCACCGGCTGACGACCTCACCTCGGTACTGGACGCCGTTGGCGTCCAGCTCTTCCACGAGCTTCGGATCCTCGATCCGGGTCGTCGCGATCGTGTTGGTCGCGTCCGAGCCGTTCTTGAGCACGCCGGTAATCGTCGAGTCGCCGACGGTGACTTCAGCGACCTGACCGGTGCGCACGAGGCTCTTGAACTCGCTGTAGGGAATGCGGCGCCCGCTGGGCGTCATCAAGAACGCCTGGGCAAGCGCCATCATGAACAGCGCGCCCATGACCCACCAGAGCACCGTGGGGCGGGGCGTCATCGTCGGCCGGCGTTCCTTGTGCGGGCCGCCGGGCGGCTGGGCCGAGCTAGGCAACGGAGACCTCGTGCTTCGTGAACGTCAGCGCTGCGTCGCGTACGTCCACGACGACGCGGTCCCCCTCGCCGAACTCGCCCTCGAGTACCCGCAGAGCCAGCGGGTCGAGGACGCGTCGCTGGATGGTCCGCTTGAGCGGCCGCGCGCCATAGGTAGCATCATACCCTTCCTGCACGAGCCAGTCCTTGGCGGCCTCGGTGAGGCTGATGTCGATCTTCCGATCGGAGAGCCGCCGCGTCAGGTGCTGCACCTGAATCCCAATGATTTCTTTCAAATGCTCACGGCCGAGCGCGTGGAAGAAGATGATCTCGTCGATCCGGTTGAGGAACTCCGGTCGGAAGTGCCGCCGGAGCTCGTCGGTCACCTGCCGCCGCACGCCCTCATCGAGCGTCTCCGCGACCGAGGGGCCAGCGAACGACGCGTCGGCGATATGGTGGCTGCCGAGGTTCGACGTCATGATCACGACCGCATTCTTGAAATCGACGGTGCGACCCTTCCCGTCGGTCAATCGGCCATCGTCGAGCATCTGGAGCATGACGTTCAACACCTCAGGATGCGCCTTCTCGATCTCGTCGAAGAGCACGACCGAGTATGGCCGACGGCGGACGGCTTCGGTGAGCTGGCCTGCTTCCTCGTAGCCGACATACCCCGGGGGGGCGCCGATCATCCGTGACACGGTGTGTTTCTCCTGGTACTCGGACATATCCACGCGAATCATCGCGTGCTCGTCGTCGAACAGGAATTCCGCCAGCGCCCGTGCCAGCTCGGTCTTGCCGACGCCGGTGGGCCCCAGGAAGATGAAGCTGCCGAGCGGGCGGTTGGGATCCTGCAGCCCGGCCCGTGCGCGACGGATCGCATTGGCGACCGCCGTGATGGCTTCGTGCTGGCCGATCACCCGTTGGTGCAGCCGCTCCTCCATGTGAATCAGCTTCTGGATTTCGCCCTCCATCAGGCGGCTCACCGGAATCCCGGTCCACTTCGCGACGACCTCGGCGATGTCCTCTTCGTCCACCTCTTCCTTCAACATGCGCTCGGTCTGCTGCAACGTGGCCAGACGGGTTTCCTCGGCCTTGATGTCGCGCTCCAGTGCCGGCAGGCGTCCGTACTGCAGCTCCGATGCCCGGGCGTAGTCACCCGCCCGTTGCGCCTGTTCGATTTCGAGGCGGACCTGTTCGAGGTCCTGCTTGAGGCCCCGGCCTTTCTGAATCGCTTCCTTCTCTTCTTCCCAGTGGGCCCGCAGCCGGTTCTTGTTCTCCTTGAGGTCGGCCAGCTCCTTCTCGAGCTTGCCGAGCCGCTCGATCGATGCCTTGTCCGTTTCCTTCCGCAGCGCCTCACGCTCGATCTCGAGCTGCATGATGCGCCGCTCGATCTCGTCGAGCTCCGTCGGCATCGAGTCGATCTCCATGCGCAAACGCGACGCAGCCTCGTCCATCAAGTCGATGGCCTTGTCGGGCAGAAAGCGGTCGGTGATGTAGCGCTCCGACAGGACGGCAGCGGCGACGAGAGCGGCATCCTTGAACGTCACGCCATGATGGATCTCGTACCGTTCGCGGAGGCCGCGCAGGATCGAGATCGTGTCCTCGACGCTCGGCTCGTCGACGAAGACCGGCTGGAACCGGCGCTCGAGCGCGGCGTCCTTCTCGACGTGCTTGCGGTACTCGTCCAGTGTTGTTGCGCCGACCATGTGCAGCTCGCCGCGGGCGAGCATTGGCTTGAGCATATTGCTCGCGTCCATCGCGCCCTCGGCGGCGCCGGCCCCAACGACGGTGTGGAGCTCGTCGATGAATAGGATGATCTGCCCCTCGGATTCCTGGATCTCCTTGAGGACGGCTTTCAGTCGCTCTTCGAACTCGCCGCGGTACTTCGCGCCCGCGACCATCGCGCCGAGATCCAGCGCGAAGACCTTGCGGTCCTTCAGCCCTTCCGGGATGTCCCCCCGGACGATGCGCTGGGCGAGGCCCTCGACGATCGCCGTCTTGCCGACGCCCGGCTCGCCGATCAGCACCGGATTGTTCTTCGTCCGGCGACTGAGCACCTGGATGACGCGGCGAATTTCCTCGTCGCGCCCGATGACCGGGTCCAGCTTGCCGGCGCTCGCGTTCGCCGTCAGGTCGCGGCCGTAGCGCTCCAGCGCCTGGTACTTGCCTTCCGGGTTCTGGTCCGTCACGCGCTGGCTGCCGCGAACCTGGGCCATCGCCTGGTAAACGCGGTCGACCGTCACGCCGAGGTTCTTCAGGATCGCCGCTGCCGGGCCGCCGTCGCGCGCTTTGAGGATGCCCAGCAATAGGTGCTCGGTCGAAACGTAGTCGTCTTTCAGGCGCTCGGCCTCGTCCAGGGCGGACTCGAAGCCGGCGCGCAGGCGCTGGCTCACCGCGAGCTGGCCGCCGTAGACCTTCGGCCGCTTGCCGATCTCGCGCTCGACCTCGGTCGCGACCGTCTCCGGCCGGACGTTCAGCTTGCTGAGGAGCTGCGGGACGACGCCGTCCGCCTGGCGCACCAGCGCGAGCAGCAGGTGATCGGTGTCGAGCTCGGCGGATTGCGCCTGCTCCGCGCTGCGCTGGGCCTCGACGACGGCTTCGTGGGCTTTCTCGGTCAGCTTGTTCAGGTTCACGTTGTCTCTCCGCGGTGAGATATGATTGCCGCCTTCGGTGCGGCCGCTCAGGACCCCCAATCAGTCAGCGGCGCCGTGTGAATCGCGCCCAAAGGCGCTGTGAATCGCCGCCAGCTCGCGCAGCAGATCGCGGCGGCGGGCCTCCGGCAGCTCGGACGCGGCAACCACGGCCTCGATCCGGTGCAGGTGCTCGGTGGCCTGCATGATCAGGTCCAGCCCGGCGATATTCACGCCAACCTCGTCCACGAGGTACTTGATCTGTCGGAGCCGCTCCAGGTCCTCGTCGGAATACAGGCGGACCTTGCCGACCGTCCGCGGCGGCTCGACAAGGCCGCACCGCTCGTACTTGCGGAGCGTCTGCGGGTGCATGCCGACGATCCGGGCCGCCACGCTGATGAAATACAAAGGCTCGCGGCGCATGCCGGTTCCACCCCTTCAGCGCGCAGAGATGCGCTCTTGCTACGGGCATTGTACGGACTTTAGTCGAAACGTGTCAATAATGTGAGCGAAGCAGAGCGCGCAATGCGTTGGGCGCCAGCATGATCCGGCGCCGCGGCTCATGGCGCTGTGAGGCGGTCACTCCGGTGATGCATCGCTCCACCGCTCGGCGCTCAGCAGCAGGCGATCGCGTGGGGTTTGGCGGCGGCTGCGGATCGCAACGCGGAGCGCGCGCGGCAGCAGTCGGAAGAGCCGGTACCGCAGGTAGACGACGTACTGACTGCAGAAGATTGGCCCCGCGTGCCGGCGCTGGACGCGGATCGCCTCGCGAATGTGGGTATCCATCGCGGCGAAGGTCTTCGCGTCCGCGTGCGCCCGGCACGCCGCGAGCGGGCGCGGCAGGTAATGCATCGCTCCTTCACGGCCGAGCTTGAGCAGCAGGTCGTAATCGAGCGCGTAGCGAAGGGACTCGTCCAGCAGGCCGACCTGACGAACCATCGCGGCTCGGTAGAACGACGCCGGCTGGGCGATGAAATGACTCTGGCTGTAGCGCAAGAGCTGACGATAGCTGGTTGGTGCACCGTGGCTTCGAAACAGCCGATCGCCGGCCTGGTCGATCCAGTCCCAATCGCCGTACACGACGCTGGCCGAAGGCTGCTGCCCAAAGGCGTCCACGACTGCCCGGACGGTGCCCGGCAGCAGAACGTCGTCGGAGTTCAGGAACGCCCAGATCTCGCCGGTTGCCCGGCGCCAGCCCTGGTTGACGGCGTTCGCCTGGCCTCCGTCAGGCCCGCTGCGCCACCAGGCGAGCCGGTCGGCGTACTGCTGAATGATGCTGAGGCTCTCGTCGGTCGAGCCGCCGTCGCAGATGATGTACTCGACGTGCGGGTAATCCTGCTCCAGGACGGAGCGGATGGTCGCTTCAAGGTACGGCCCCTGGTTGAAAGAAGGCGTCACGATCGAAACGACCGGCGCACCAGGCATTAGCTCGCCTCCGGAGTGACGGGTCGTTCCGGCTGCCGGGCAGGGTGTGCGACCGGCGTCCGGCCGAGCTGCTCGGCCACGGTGAATGGATCCTGGGCAACGAACTCGTGATCGGTCCAGGGCCTGGTGAGCAGCACTCGCGCGTGGGGGGCGGACCGAAGCAGTGCGCCGACGATCCGTCCGACCAGCTTCGGCGAGGCGTTGTCCGGCACGCAGCGGCAGCGCGCGAGCGCTTCGCGGCCACTCGGCCAGGACGCGCCGATGTCCTGCACCACGTTCTCCCAGCGATCGGCTGGGACGAGCTCGACGACGGCGCCAGCGTGGGCCGTCGGCAACAGCATGTTCGATCCGTGGACCCCGATCACGACGTGGCTGTTGGCGTAGCGCTCGCACCAGCGAACCTCTGTTGCCGGGTCGACGCGCTCGACGCGCAGGTCGCGGACCCACTTCGGAAACGATCCGTGCGTGCCGACGCCGACGACGGCGAAATCGATCCCGTCAAATTCCCGGCCCAGGTGCTCCGCCAGCTCCACGACCCGACCGATCATCGGGCCGGGTGAGTCGACGAGCTGGGCCCGCCGCGCCACCCACAGCGCCCGGCGGGCAAGGCCCGTGACGGCCGACACGAGCCGCCGAGCCCATCGCGGCCGGCCGACGGCCGGCAGGGCCTGGCCTCGCAGGCGCTTGCCCGAACGCAGGCCGGCCGACGCGGCCGAGCGGACGTCGCGGCGGCCGCCTGCCCAGACCCGGTCTTCCCGCCAGACGACGGTGATCACGGGGATCGCGGGCGGCTGGCGCTGGGCGGCCCAATCGAACGGCGTGACCCGAGTGAATCGTTCGATTCGATAGTCGGCCGGGTCGGGATGCGGGATGGTCAGGCTGAGCCGACAGGAGCCGAATGCGGCGACGCGGCGCTGAAGCTCGCCCGCGAGCCAATCGTTCCACTGCGTCCCGGCGCGGAGCGGAAGATCGACGGTCCAGATCGCGCCGACGCCAGTCGGAACCAGCCAGCGCAGGTGGCGCGGCACGAGCACGACGAGATCGCCGCCCGCGGGATGGTCGATGTGGTACTGTGCGTTCAGCAGCTTGAGCAGCCCGTGCCCGTAGAGCCCATCCAGGCAGTTGAGCAGCACGGCCTCCCGCACCGGCGCGAACACCTCTTCCTCGATCGCGACGGGAGTACTCTGTCGGGCGGCATAGCTCTCCGCCAGCCAGGTGCGAAAGAAGTCGCCACCCTCAGTGGCCCACACCTGGCCGCTGGCTGGGTCGAGCAGGCAGGGGAAGGCGAGCCCATGGCCGGCCGGCAGGTCGCCGAAGTACGGGCGGGCGCACTGCTGGCAGTGTAACCTGGCGAGCAGGCGCATGCCGGGCATGTACCAGCCGTCGACTCGCAAGGGCGCCGCACAGGCGGGGCACTGAAAGCGAGCACTCGGCAGCGGGTGCAGGTCGATCAACTAGCCGCCAGCCCCAGCGGGCGAGACGGCCTACGCCTCAGCAGCCGGCACCGAGAAGGAATACGTGGAGTGAGCCTGCCCGTCTTCATCCCCTGCCACCCGAAAGATCTCGCGATCCTGCCGCGCTGTGTCGACTCGATCCGCCGGTACATCCGGCCGCGCGTCGCGGAGATCCACATTATTGCAGGAGATCTCTCGTCCGAGCACCTGACGCCGCTCCAATCGCTGGGCGTACGTTACCTGCACGAGCGCGACCTGCTGGCCAGACTGGGCATTCGCGACTGGCCCACGATCGTCGTGAACGGGGCGGATCGCTCGGGCTTCTACCTCCAGCAGGTCCTCAAGTACGAGATCCACCGGCTCGTCGAGTCGGACTACTATTTGGTCGCGGACGCGGATACCGTCTTCACTTCGCCCGTCCCCGTCATCGTGGACGGCCGGAGTTGCCTCTACCGCACCTTCGAGCACCACGAGCCGATCTTCCGGATGTACGAGCACCTGATGGGCTACCGCCCGACGAGGCAGCTCTCGTTCGTCGCGCACTTCATGCTCCTGCGGCGAGACCTGGTTGCGCAACTGACCGGAATGATCCAGGCCAGGCACCAGGTGGGCCGCTGGTACGAGGCCGTGCTCCCGGCGCTCGACCTGGCGACGGTGTCGTCTTTCTCCGAATTCGAAACCTACGGCTACTGCTGGACGCAGCACCGACCGGGCGATTTCACGAGCCGCCGCCTGAAGAACGTCGAGCTGCCCAGGCTGCCGCCCGCGGGCCTGACGGCCGCCGTACTGGCCGGCCGCTCACTCCGCCTGCACAGCGTTTCGTTCCACGCCTACCTGGGCACCAGGTTAACCGTCC
Source organism: Chloroflexota bacterium (assembly GCA_020850915.1). The sequence goes on from JADZDV010000177.1 coordinate 24,513, forward strand.
AGCACCTGGAAGCCGCTGCCCGCCGCCTGCTCGCGCTGCAATTTCGAAGGTGCTGACGGCGGCGTCACGACCCACCCACAGGAACGGCCCGGGCCCGCCCGTCACCACGTCCGTCAGGGCGTGGCGAGGCCGGCGCCTGGGCGTGGCGAGGAAGCCAGTACGCTCGACGGTCCGGTCGTCGGGAGAGCGACGGGGCGGGCCTGCCTGCCCCAAGCCGTCGCCGCTTGCGCTACAGCGATGACCGGATCTGTTCCGGCTCCGCCGGCTCGAGCAGATAGGCGCCGTCGAAGGCCGAGAAGCGCTCGCGCACGATCTGCATTGCCTGTTCCGTCGGCAGGCCGCCGAGAAGGTCCCAGCTCTGGTTCCAGGGGAGCTTCACCAGCCGGTCGGGGCGCTCCCAGTATCCCCGGGAATATGCTGTCCGCGCGTCCAGGGGCGGGACGGGGATCAGCTCGACTGGCATCAAGAACGCGTTGTTGTATTCCACGCAGGCGATCGCGTAGGCGTGCTTCTGGCAGAGCTCGGTCAGCATCGCGATGCCGTAGCCGAAGAAGTCATTACCGCCCCACCAGTAACCCGGCCGGTACAGCACTGAGAACCGCAGCGAGGGCGGGATCTTCTCGTTAATCTCGGTACAGAGGAGCGTCGGGCGAAAGCGCGCGAGCAGCGCGTCGAGGACGTAGTAATCGTAGCCGTCGATGTCCAGGCTCAGGAAGTCCGGCCCCGCCGGTGCGCCGAGGGCGATCAGCGTCTCCACGACGTTGTCGGGCGTGACAATCGTCCTGGCGAGGCGAACGCTGTCATTGCGCTGGTGAAGCACGGCGAGTTGGGCGAAGCGAACCCCGTCCCCCTCGATGCAGGCGCCCGCCCAGCCGGCCCTGAGCAGGCCGAGGGCGTTCGACATCGTCACTCCGTCGCCAGCCCCGATGTCGACGCAGAATCGATTCCGGAGGTGGCACATCGACAGCAGGCGCCGGATGACGCCCTCCTCGCCGAAGTTGGCGTAGCCGGCGCGGCGCCGGTCGAACACCGGCGCGCGGACCAGCTCGTAGCCGAATCGGTTGACGAGCCTTCGAATCAGTGGCTTGGCTGTCGCTAACATGGTCATCTCCGCCGGGCAAGGGACGCGCGGTTCCCCGGTAGCTCGGCCGCGAGCGTCGTCATCACTTTCGACGCAGGGACCGGGCTCGCCGGCCGAGCTTGGCCTTCGCCTGGAGTAGGCGCCAGCGCCAGAAGTCCAGGGCGTCGCGCAGGCTCAGGAGTTCGAGCCGGGCGCGCCGGCTCACCGGCGTTCGCGCCAGCAGGTCACGCCGAACATACAGCGCGTTGCCGAACCAGTCGTTCCGATTCATCAGGCGCACCGCCGAGAACCCAGGGGCGATCAGGTACCCGTCGATCTCTCGAAACAGCGGCTGGCCGACGTAGACCGGACGGAACTCGACCTCAGTGTAAATCACGCTGGCGTGGGCGAGTGCGGCGCCCAGGCCGCGGAGCGCGTGCAGCTCGGCCCCCTGCAGGTCCAGCCAGACGAGGTCGGGGGACGCGACGCCAGCGCTGACGAGCCAGTTCTCCAGCCGAACGGACTCGACGACGATGCTGGCCTGCTTGGTCTTTTCGTGCGCGTACTCCGGATTCATGACGAACGCCGACGATGCCCCAACGTTGACTCCCGTCGCGGTCAAACCGTCGCCGCCAACGACCGGGTGGAACTCGATGGCGCCGTTCGAGTCCCACACCGCGCGCTCCACCAGCTCGACGCGCGGGCTACCACGGAGGTTGTGCCGGCAGCGCTCGATGCCGGCCGGATTGCACTCGAACGCGAAGACGTCCGCATCGAATTGACGGCTCAATTGCAGCGCAGTGAGCCCATCGCGGCTGCCAAGCTCGAGGATCGTTCGGATTGGCCGGTCTGGCAGGACCAGCCGGACCAGACGCGCGAGCTCCCGGACTTCGCCCGACGTATCGTTGTCCACCGCGGGGTCATGGCGAGCAGGGTTCACTGGGCGCTCCGCTGATTGAGTGAGTGGCGGAGCCGCGCGATCTCCCGTCGAAATCGCCGGGCGAGGCGTTCCGAGATGGTCGGCCCAAGCCCGTTAAAGGTATTGACGTACTCACGAATCGCGGCGCAGACCTCGGGCCTCAGGTCGATCGGTGTCGGTAGCCGTTCCGGCAATCGGTCGTCGATCGCGGTGTGGCGGCGAAGGTAGCGGCGCTGGCTCGCGGGGATCGGGTGCAGCCCTGTGCCATCCACGCCGATGTTGTTGACAAGATAGTGGCGCGTCTGAACGTGCCTGAGCTCCTGAGCCAGGCACAGCAGATGGACTCGCATGTCCCAGATCGGCGCGGCCGGGGCGCCCGCCGCCAGACCGGTCTGCTCGAGCAGCGGTCGAACGTACAGGGCAGCATCGTCGCCGGCAATCGATGGCACGTTCTCGATCCGGTCGAACGGGCAGCGGAAGTTTTCAATCGCGCCGGCCAGCCGCTGCCCGCGGTTTGCCCAGGTCGCCCAGCCCCAGCAACTGAACCGCGGCGAGACGATCGCGTCGAGCTCGTAGCCGGGGAGCGATCCTACCTGGAGCGACGGGTGGCCGCCCACTGAGAACACTCGGTCCTCGGCTGCATAGTGCCGCAGCATCAGCGTCAGCGCCTCGAACAGGTGCGGCGCGGCGAGGATGTCGTCCTCGAGGATGACCGCCGCCGAGTACTCATTGAAGACCTGGCCAAGGCCGGCGACGATGTTCTCGCTGCAGCCGACGTTCCGCTCGCGGGCGATCAGTTGGATATCGGCCCAGTCGGCTTCCTGGATCGCGGCCCGCGTCGCGTCGACGCCGGCGCAATCCGCGGCGCGGCGCGGGCCGTCGGCGAACGCGATGATCGTGCTCGGTCGGACCGTCTGCGCCCGGAGCGACGCCAGGACGCGATGGGTCAGCGCCGGCCGGTCGAAGGCGAAGAGGACGACGGGGACCTCACTCAGCACGCCGTCTCCCGGTCGCGGCGGTGACGCCGGGCGCGCTGCCGCCCGGCGCGCTCGATCCACTCGCCCGAGCGGGGATCGATTCGCGCGCCTCGCCCGCGAGCTTCAGTCGGTTGAGGCTGGGCGCTAGCTGCCCGGCCCGGCGGAGCTCGAGCAGCTCGGCGGCCGCCTGTTGGACCGCGGCCACGGGGACTTCCAGGATGCAATGGGGACTGCCAAGCAGGCGACAGCTCTCGTCGCAGGGTGGACGCGCCCGTGCCGGTCTAACGACTAGGTGCGGGACGGCCCAGGGCGCGAATCGTCTCGGGTCGCGGGCGTGCATCGGCGCACCGTTCGCGGGGTGGCAGGAGATCTCGACCACGGGTACGCCAGCGGCCGCCGCGAGGTGCATCGGCCCGGTATCGTTGGCGATGCAAAGCTGGCACTGGCTCAGCACGACGGCGGTCTGGCGAAGCGTCAGCCGGCCGGTCAGGTCGACGACTCGGTCGCGCACGCGTCGCGTCAGCGCCCGGCCGAGGTCCTCTTCGCCCGGCCCGCCAATCAACACGACCCGCGCGCCCTGCGTTCGGATCGCCCACTCGGCCAACGTCGCGAATCGTTCGACCGGCCAGGTTCGCATCGCGTTCCCGGCGCCCACGACCAGCGCGATCCAGGGCCCGGCAGGCCGACCGTCGCCGTCCGTGGCTTGGTCAAGGCGAAAGGCCCCGTCCTCCGCCGCGACGGTGAGCTCGAGGTGCTCGGCCTGGACGGTCCCGCCGAGCCAGCGGACCAGGTTCAGGCCACGCACCGCTTCGTGCAGCGGCCGCTCGTCGCGCACTGCGTCGGTCAGGAGCAAATCGAGCCGGGGCATGATGCCGGCGCCGGCACCACGGTGAAGGCTGCTGTAGCCGACCCGCCGGGGAGCGCCGCTGAAGTAGGCGACGAAGCTCGCGTGGTAGGTGTCCAGGTCCCACCGCGGGCAGATCGCAAGGTCGAAGCGCCGCGGCAGGAGCTGGCGGACGGCGAAGCTGATCGCCAGCCAGTGCCGGAACGGCAGGCGCCAAATGCCGTGGCGCCCGGCGGAAAAGGCCAGTGTCTCGTCGATGTCGGGGCAATGCTCGACCAAGTTTAGCGCGGGCGAGCCGACGACCAGCGTAATCCAGGCGTTCGGGAAGCTCCGGCGCAGCTCGCGGAGGAACCCGGTGCTGAGGACGACGTCCCCGATCTCGTCCAGCCGAAGCACCAGGATCCGCTGTGGTGCGGCCGCGTCACGGGCTTGCCGGCGGCCGAGGAGCCGGAAGATCGGCTCGCCGAATGTGACCGCGAGCGCCGGGGAGCACTGCCACGTCAGCCACGCCGCCAGGCGCGCGAGGCCGGCTCGAAGCGCCGGCGCCAGCCCGGCGGCCCCGGAGCGCCGCGGCATCAGCCGGCGCCCCGGGCGAGCCGCAGGACGTATCGCCCGCGCTCGATCGTCGTCCGCGGCTGTAACGCCACGAGCAAGAGCAGGTAGATGGCGCCGGCGAGGCTCGGCTTCAGGAAGACGCGCGCCCAGAGGGGCACCTGATTCAGGTCGATCGTTCGAGCTAGCAGCAGGTAGGCGCCGACCGTCAGCCCGGCGGCCACCAGCGGGCCGCCGAACCAGGCGATCGGGTTCACTGGAACCTCCCGGCTCACGAAACGCAGCGTCATCGCGAGGCCGACGACGTACGCGATGCCCACCGCCGCCGCTGTGCCAACGGCGCCAAACGGCAGCGTCAGGGCAAAGCCCGTGACGACCAGCGCGACGGCTTGAATGATCCGCACGGCGGCAGCCTGCCCCGACCGGCCGATCGCGACGAGCAGCCAGTGCGCCGCGTCGATGATCGGCAGGATCACCGCGAAGGCGAGCAGGATCCGGAGGAACGGGACACTGGGCAGCCACCGCTCGCCGAACAGCCAGACGACGAGGTCCTGCCCCGCGACGAACAATCCGATCACGACCGGCAGCGCCCCCGTCGTGATGACCCAGATCGTCATCTTAACCGTCTTCGCCAGCCGCTCGCGATCGTCCTGGAGCCGGGCGTAGGTCGCGACCACGCCGCGATTGACGACGTCGGTGACGAGCAGAGTGGGCCAGCGGGCGAGCCGGTACGCCCGATCGTAGAAGCCCAGGGTCGTGGTGCCGACGAACGTCCCGATCAGGAAATTGTCGAACCGCTCGACGATGGAAGTCGCAAACCCACTCGCGCCCAGCGGGAGCCCGAAACCGATCAGGTCCCGCGCCGTCTGGCGATCGAACTGCCACCTGAGCCGAAAGACGTCCGGCAGCAGCGCCCTGACCGACAGCCAGGCCGGCACGAGGCCCAGCAGCCCGGCCGTCACCGGCTGGGCAAGCAGGCTCAAGTACCCGGCGCCGGCCAGCGCGAGGCTGACGACGGGCACGTACGAGAGGACGA
>JADZDV010000178.1 GCA_020850915.1 Chloroflexota bacterium
CGTCGCGGCGCCCCGTACGCCAGACAGCGCCGAGCGTGCGCCCGTCGCCTCACGGTAGACCGCGGGGAGGGCGGTGTCAACCGCCGGCTGGTGACTTCGCGCCCGTCGATCCCGCCGCTAGAGCATCAGCCGAGCGCCAGCTTCCGGGCATGCAGAACATGGCGACCAGCGACCGGCGCGACCTGGTCGCTTCGCAGCGTCTCGACGGCAAGTGTTTGGCCATCTGCCGTGGTGAACTCGATTTCGTACGCCTCGCCGTTGCCGTGGACGAGCACGACAGTTCCCACATCCCCGGCGATGAGGCCGGTACCGGGCAGGGCTTCGCGCAGGGCGGCGGGATCCAGCTCTTTCAGTTCAACAGGAGCCATGTCGTCTTCCATCAGGCCGGGTAGGCCGTAACGAACACCGGTGGCGGCTGATTCTCACGCAGGATCCACACTGTCATGATACGAGCTTGCCGCCCGAGCGGTCCCACTAGCACGCCAACCCCTGCGTACTTTCGTCCATAAACAGAAATCGTCTCTAACATACATATCGCTCGTAGCTGCCAGGCCACGTAGCGCCTCCCGTAGAAGCTCGGGCTCTTCTGGCTGGAATCCTAGCCGGCGAAAGAACGCGGCTTTATGGCGCCCCTGTGGATGCGTCTCGCTGAGCAAATACCCGGTGATCTTCTCTCCAGGCACCACCGCCTGACTCGCATACGGCAGCCACATGGTGCATCAGTCTACAGCAATAGGGCGGCTGACCTTGATCAGAGCCACTCCCAGCAAACGTGTAAGGCGGAGATGTGCCTGATCGGGTTGGGTATGTGAAGACCCAGCCGAGCCTGGCCCGTGCCGACCGGATCGGGATGGTGGGCTACTGCTTCGGCGGCGGTATCACCCGGCGCTCGACGGAGGCCATTCCGGAGCAGGGGCCGGCAGCCTACCGCGACACGCTGACCTGGTTCCAGGAGTATCTCGGGGCTTGAGCCGCGAACCTCTCAGCCGCGGCCCGGGCGCAGGGCGGTGAGTGCCAGGAAGTCCCAGCAGAGGTTCGCCGCCAGCAGCGCGGTGACCTGACCGGGGCCGTCGTACTGGGGGTAGACCTCCACCATGTCGAAGCCGACGTAGTTCAGGCCGCCCAGTCCCCAGAGAATGTCCTGCATCTGGATCGTCGTGTAGCCGCCGACTTCGGGCGTGCCGGTGCCGGGGGCGAAGGCCGGATCCAGGACGTCGATGTCGAGCGAGAGATAGACCGGCGCGTCGCCAACGCGCTGACGGATGCGCGCGACCGTCTCCGGGATGCCGATCGCGAGCGACTCGCGCAGCGTGAGAGTGTCGAACCCCAGTGTTCGCGACTGCGCCCAGTCGTTCTCGTCGTAGATCGACCCATGCAACCCAACCTGGATCGAGTGCGCGGTGTCGATCAAGCCCTCCTCCACCGCCCGGCGGAACATCGTCCCGTGGGTGTAGCGTTCGCCCCAGTACTCGTCCCAGGTATCCGAGTGCGAATCGAAGTGGACGACGGCGATCTTCTGCTTGCGGTACGCCATCTGGGCCCGCAGCTCCGGCAGGACGACGGTGTGATCCCCACCCAGAACGACCGGCACGCCGCCGTTCGACTGCTCCAGCATCTCGGTGAGCCTGTCGGTGATGCGGTTCAGGCTGGACTCCGCGTAGCCCGGGACGACCACCAGGTCGCCGGCATCCGCCGCCGAGATGCGCTTGAAGATGTCGAAGCCGTGCCGCGGGTGGTAGGCCCGCACCATGACAGAGATCGACCGGATCGCCTCCGGCCCGAAGCGCGCTCCCACCCGGTACGAGGAGCCGGTGTCGAACGGAATACCCACGATAAAGGCGTCGCACTGGCTGACGTCCGTGACGAGGGGCAACCGCATGAAGGTGCGGATGCCGACGAAGCGGGGCGACTCCAGGCCGCTGGTGGGATGGAACATCTTGGGCGGACCCCCGTGGTAGTATGAACGCCTCGGGCAGCCTTGCCCGGTGAAATCCAGTAAACTTGAGAGCATTCTTGCAGCCCTTCGCCACTCTGTCAATGGGTGGCAGCCCCGGCGATGGGTGTCCCGGCTTCATCTCGGCGGGCCAACGCGCGCGACACGCGCGCCCGCCAGACTCGGCGGTCAGGGTGTACCGAATCGGCGACGCGGCCCGAAGCGCTGGCATCAGCCCGGCAACGCTCCGTCTCTGGGAGCGGCAGGGGCTGATCGAGCCGCGCCGCACGCCCGGTGGCAACCGCTGGTACAGCGAGGACGATCTGACCCTGCTCCGCCGCATCCGGCACCTGCACCGGGTGGAGCACCTGAGCCCACGGGCCAGTGTCAGGCTGCTCCGACAGGAGGTGGAGCGGGAGGGCGGGGCGCCCTCGACCAACGGCCACGCTGAGAAGGAGAGCCTCTCCGCGCCCGGGGTTGGAGACCGGCTGCGGGCGCGGCGCCGCCGCGCCGGCCTGCCGCTTCGGGCGGTGGCAGAAGCCACAGGAATGTCGGTCTCGTTCCTCTCGGCCGTCGAGCGCGGGGTCACCGGCATCTCCATCGCCAAGCTCCACGCCCTTGTCAAGCTCTACCGCCTCACCGTCCAGGAGCTGCTCGCGGACGGCGCAACCACCGGCCGACTGGTCCGCGCCACAGAGCGGCCTCGCTTTCCCTCGTCTAACCCCGGCCTCGAGATCCAGCAACTCGCCCGCGGTCCAACGGGAATGGAGCCGCACTTCTACGTCGTCGAACCGGGCGCGGGCAGCGATGGGGCGTACGACCACGCGGGCGAGGAGCTGATCTTCATCCTGCGGGGCTGCCTGGAGGTCTGGCTGGACGAGCGCGAGCACTACCGCATGGAGACTGGTGACTGTCTGTACTTCCCAAGCTCGCTGCCGCACCGCTGGACGAACCCCGGTCCGGGCCAGACCGAGCTGCTATGGATCAACACGCCGCCCACCTTCTAGCGAGAGCGAGCGTCTTGTGCACTGTTTCTAGGAAGACTCTTGCTAAATTCACGGAGGTTTTGTATTGTTGGCCGAGCAACCCCGTTGTATGATGGTCGCCAGGCGACGTCGCTCGCTGAGACGTTCAGGCGGTAGCCGCCGCGCCTGCCGGGGCTCGCATCGGAAGCTGATTCTAGGGACGGAGCGCTGATGAGATGAGACCGAAAGTCTTCGTCGTCCAATCGATCCCACAGGGGCCGCTCGAGGTGATGCAGGAGGTGGCCGATGTGGAGGTCTTCCAGAACCTCAGGCGGCAGATCAATCTCGAGGAGACCATCGACGGGGCCAGGCGCTCCGACTATCTCGTCGCGCTGCACGGCAACTACATGCCGGCCGAAGTGATCAACGCGAACCCGAACCTCAAGGGCATCGCCATCCTGGGCGGCACCACCGTCAAGGTGGACATGGACGCCGCGCTGGCCCACAAGGTGCCGATCGTCACCAGCTTGCAGCACGACATGGCCCAGTGGCCGGGCGGCGGCGTGAGCGTCGCCACGGCTGACCTGACGATCGCCATGCTGCTGAGCCTGGCGTATCGTCTGCTCGACGCCGACCGCTACAGCCGCGAGGACTCCACCTTCCAGGAGCAGACGATGGCCCTGATGGGCCTCGGCGCGCCCCTTCAGACGGTCGGCTTGATGGGGCTCGGGCGGGTTGGCGTGCACATGGCACGCCGCCTCAAGAACTTCGATATGAACGTCCTCTACCTCAAGCGGACTCGGCTGTCGGCTGACGAGGAGGCGGAGCTGGGGCTGGAGTGGACCGATCTGGACGATATGCTCCGTCGCAGCGACTACTTGTGTGTGGAGGTGGACTACAACGAGTCCACCCACGAGATGATCGGCGCGCGCGAGTTCTCCCTGATGAAGCCGACCGCGTACTTCATCAACACAGCCCGCGGCCGGATCGTGGACGAGAAGGCGCTGATCAGCGCGCTGCGGGAGGGGCGCATTGCCGGCGCGGCGTTGGACGTCTTCTACAACGAGCCGCCTCAGGTGTGGCACCCTGAGATCCCGGCGGCGCTCCGTGAGATGAAGAACGTCATCCTGGCGCCCCACAATGGCGGTGCAACCTATCTCTCGCGCACACGCCAGCTCATGCCGCTCGCGCTCGGCATCAAAGCGCTGATCCAGGGCGAGCGACCAGATGGACTCCTCAATCCTGAGATCTACGGAGAGGAGAAGCTCTATCCCCAGTTGTACGGTCGCGGCCCCATCGTGCCCGCCGTCGAAGGCGGACCGGCGAACTTCCCCATCATCTGATCTCGCTGGCGGCAGGCGGCGCCGGCTGGTCACGGCGGCGCTGCCAGTCATCACCAGCCTGAATTGAAGCCCCGGAACGGGACGAAGGAGAGCCTCCATGAAGATCACTCGGCGCTCCCTCCTCAGCAAGACAGGAACCGCGGCCATCGCTCTGCTCGCCGCCGCGTGCGCCCCGGCGGCGCCCGAGGCCCCTGCGCCCAAGGCCGCGGCGCCAGCCCCCGCCTCAGCGCCAACCTCGGCGCCGGCTGCCGCGCCCGCCGCGCCAACTGCCGCGCCCGCCGCGCCGGCCGCGCCAACCGCGCCGGCGCAGTCAGCGCCGGCCGCGCCGAAGCCCGCCCAGCCTGCCGCCGCGAGCCCGGGCCAGGCCCAATGGGAGGCCGAGCTTCCCAAGGGCAACGTCACGGTCAACTTCTGGCACGGCACGGACGTCACGACGAACAAGCTCTACTCCGAGACGTTCATCCCGGGCTACAAGAAGCTCCGGCCGAACTACACCATCTCGGATGAGGTCGTCCCGAGCCTCGATCAGAAGATGGTGGTTGCGCTGGCCACCGACACCGCGCCGGACATGTACACCCTCAATGTCGGCACCATTCAGACCTTCATGGCCAAGGGCGTGCTCTCGCCCGTGCCGCCGGCTGCCTGGGGCGCCAGCAGCACGGATGAGATGATGAGCAAGAACTTCATGCCGAACGTCATGAACATCCTCATCAAGGACGGCAACCTGTACGGCGTCCCCAACCAGATGAACGCCTACAGCATGATGATCAACATCAGGCTTTTCAAGGAGGCGGGACTCGATCCGGTGAAGGACGCCCCGAAGACCTGGGACGACGTGGCGAAGCTCAACAAGATCCTGACGAAGCGCGATGCCGCCGGGCGGATCACCCAGAAGGGCTTCGAGTTCACCTGGGCGCGGCCGGACCAGATCAGCTCTTACTTCCAGCAGCTCGTTCGCCAGGCGGGCGGCGAAGTCCTGAAGGATGGCGTCACGCCCCTGTTCAACAGCCCGGAGGGCGTGAAGGCGATGCAGACGCTCAAGGACGTCTCGGTCGATCCGAAGGTGACCCAGGTTTCGGCAACCTCGCCGGTCCAGGACTTCGCCATGGAGCAGAACGCGATGCACATGTTCGGGCCGAACGGCGCCATGTTCGTCGAGGCGATCAACCCGAAGATGAAGGGCAACTACACCTACGGTCGCCTGCCCCAGATCAATCCGGACAAGCCATTCGCCATCCTGGTGGACTTCAACCTCGTGGTGCATGGCAAGGCGGCGGAGGACAAGAAGAAGGTCGCCCATGACTTCATCCACTACATGGCAACGCAGCCGGAGGTGTGGCTGAAGGCGACGACCCAGGTGATCCCCGTGCTCAGCCTCCGCACCAGTCCGACCGCGAAGGAGATCATGCCGTACCTGGATGTGGCGATCGCCGACCTGCTGATCGCGCAGGTGGCAACGCGCACGGAGTACGCGCCGCAGCTCGACAGCGTCCTGAAGGCCGCGGCCGAGCGCGTGGTCTACGAGGGGCAGGATGTGAAGAAGAGCCTGGACCAGGCCGCGGAGGAGTTCCCCAAGGCGATCGCGAAGTGACCGCCAGGTGGTGATCTGAGTGGCAACGGTGGTGGCGAAGCGCCGGAGAGCCTCATGAGGACAACGCTCGCTCAAACGGACCCGCGCTGGCTGGCGAGATCGCTCCGTCAGCTGCGGTCACGCACGGTCTCTCGCCACCACCTGTGGGGCTACGTCTTCCTGGCCCCGATGATGCTGCTGCTGGTGGCGTTCAAGCTCGTCCCGATGGTCGAGGCGTTTCGCCTCAGCCTCACCAGCTATGACCTGCTCACGCCGCCGCGGTTCATCGGGTTCGCCAACTACGCCACGCTCGCCGCGGACTCCCGCTTTCTGCAGTCCGTCTTCGTGACGCTCTACTACACGTTTGGCACCTGCATCCCGATCTGGGTGCTCTCACTCGGCCTGGCGCTGGTGTTCAACCGCGCGCTGCCCGCTCGGAACTATCTGCGCCTCGCCTATTTCTTGCCGGCCATCGTGCCAGTCGTCGTGTTCGCTACGATCTGGCGCTTCATCTTCCATCCCTACGGACTGCTGAACGTCGGCATCGAGCAGTTCGGGCTGCCGGGCGTGAACTGGCTGACCAACTCGGCGGCGGTCATTCCCGGCTTCATCCTCGCCGGTGAGTGGCGGTTTGTCCCGTACTTCATGGTGGTGTACCTGGCCGGCCTGCAGAACATCCCGCGGGAACTGAACGAAGCCGCCGAGGTGGACGGCGCGAACGCTCGACAACGCTTCTGGTACATCACGCTGCCGCTCCTCCGACCGACGATCCTGCTGGTCGTCGTGGTCTCGGTCATCATGATGTCCAAGGCGTTCACCAGCGTGCTGATCATCTCCGGTGGCGGGCCGGACGGCGCCTCCACGGTGCTTGGCCTGTACATCTATAAGCTCGCCTTCCAGTACTTCCAGATGGGCCTTGCCAGCGCGGCGTCGATGCTGCTCCTGGCAGCCATCATGCTCCTCACGATCCTGCAGCTCTGGGCGTTCAGAGACCGCCATGCGGAGTAGGACGCCATGCAGTCCAAACGGAGATCGTCGGTGACATCGCCTGGTGGGGGCCTCGCGTGCAGTTGAAACGAGGATCGCTGGTGAACGTCGGTCTGCTGCCGCGGCGCCTGCCAGACGCGGTGGGCTACGTGCTGCTAGTGGCTGGCGCGGTCGTGATGCTCATTCCGATCTTCTGGATGATCTCAACGTCGCTGAAGCCGCTGAACAATGTGTTTACCTTGCCGGTCGAGTGGTGGCCAACTGAGCCCCACTTTGAGAACTACGTCTCGGCCTGGAACCGCTTTCCGTTCGGGCGCTACCTGACTAACAGCACCATCGTCTCCCTCGCCGTGACGGTCTTGAACGTCATCCTGTCCGGCTTTGCCGGCTTCGCCCTGGCCAAGTACCGCTTCTTCGGTCGAGACGTGTTCTTCCTGGCGATCCTCGCGACCCTGATGCTGCCGATCGAAGCGCTGATGGTGCCGACGTTCCTGATCGTCAAGCAACTGAGCTGGCTGAACAGCTTCCAGGGTCTGATCATCCCCGCCGTCGCGGATGCCTTTGGCGTCTTCCTGATGCGCCAGACAATGCTGCACGTCCCGGACGCGCTGCTCGAAGCGGCCCGGATCGACGGCGCGAGCGAGATCCGGATCTACTTCCAGATCATCATGCCGCTGCTCTGGCCCGCCACCCTGACCCTCTCGATCTTCGTCTGGCGGGAGACCTGGGACGCTTTCGTCTGGCCGCTGCTGATCATCTCCCAGGACCAGTTCCGCACCGTCCCGATCGGTCTGCAGCGCTTCCAGGAGGAGAACATCACCATCTACAACGAGGTCATGGCGATGTCGTTCGTGGTGATGCTCCCGCTGGCCATCCTCTTCTTCATCTTCCAGCGCGCCTTCATCCAGGGCATCGCCGGCACGGGGATCAAGGAGTAGGGGCGAGACGCATCAAGTCCATACCCCCGATTGGCTTCTATAATCTGAAAGAGAGACCGATGCAGTGCACGATCGAGCTGGATGAGTTACGCCTGCGCGCACTGGAGCAGTTCGCGGCTGCCGAGCGGCGCAGCGTCGAAGACCTGGTGCGCCAGGCGATCGACAATTACCTCGCGCAGCGAGAACGCGACCGTCCCGAGCTGCGGGCCCGGCTCGAATCAGTCGTCGCTGCGTTTCGCGAGGGTGTCCCACCGGACGCAACACCTGAAGAGATAGAAGCTGAGATTACAGCGGCTCGCGCCGAATACCGCGCCGAGCGCACTGCCCGCCGAGCCAAGACCGACCTGAGCAGCCCGGATGCGGGCC
>JADZDV010000179.1 GCA_020850915.1 Chloroflexota bacterium
GGCTCCACCTGGGCGTCTTGAGCTACGGCATGGTTGGGTTGCGCGCCGACTGGGGAATGCAGCCGTCGGACACCGGGGTGCTCTCGGTGACGGCCCTGCTCGGCCAGATCGTCGGCTCGGTCGGCGCTGGCGTCCTCGCGGATCGCGTGGGGCGACGCGGCAGCTTCGCGCTGTCCGCCGGCATGCTGGGCCTCTTCACCGGACTTGGCGGACTCATGCCCAGCCTGCCCTGGCTCAACGTCTGCGTCTTTCTCGGCGGTATCGGCATGGCAGGCAGCCTCCCTGCCGGACTCGCCTTGCTCGGCGAGCTGGCCCCGAGCCCCCGCCGGGGGCTGCTGGTCGGCCTCGCCGAGGTTCTGTTCTCTGTCGGCTTCCTGCTTTCGGCGATCTCGGGAGCTGCGCTGGTCAACACGCTCGGCTGGCGCTTCGTCTACTACGTCGGCGCGTTGCCGCTGCTGCTCGTCGTCGCCATCCTGGTCTACGTCCCAGAATCACCGCGCTTTCTGATGGCACACGGCCGGCAGAAGGAGGCGCTCGTGCTGATCGACCGCCTCAACCGCGAGCACGGGCTTCGCCTGTCCATTCCCGAGCAGGAGCGCGCGGTGAAGACCGGACTTCTACCAGGACTGGCCGAGCTGTGGTCGCCGCGCTTTCGCCGCCGCACAGCCATGGTGTGGTTGGCCTGGGGCTCGATGCAGGCGGCGTTCTACGGGCCAATGCTCTGGTTCCCACTGATCTTTATCGGTGCCGGCATGTCGCCGGAGCTGGCGTCGAAGACCGGCGTCCTCGTCGCAGCCGTCTACGTGCCGCCGACGGTCCTCTCGGTGCTGCTCGTCGATCGGCTGGGCCGCAAGATCGTACTCGGCTCGGCTCTGTTCCTGGCGGGCCTCGCCTCCGGCGTCCTGGCCGTGGCCGCCGCGCTTCCGCTCGTCGTCGCGGGCGCCCTTGGACTTTCTCTGGGACTCTCGATGGCCTGGACGTCCATCCTGGTCTATGTTTCCGAGCTGTACCCCACGCGGGTGCGTGCCGTTGCGTCGGGCTGGGCAGCCGCCTCTGGCCGCTGCGTCGCGCTCGTCACGATCACGATCATGGCTGGGTCGATGGGTAGCTGGGAGGCAGGCAGAGGTGTCGCGCTGGGCTCGCACGCGCTGCTGCTCCTGGTGGGCGCGGCTGGTACCGCCCTGTTCGGCGTGGAGACACGGGGGAAGACCCTCGAAGAGACCTCGGCTTGATCGAGACGCTGGCAGATCCCAGGCCTGCCGGGCCTGATGGATGGCGTTGACCGGGTTCGCCGCGAAGCTCGCCAGCCGCTGAGCAGAGGCGCCTGACTCTCTATCTTCGTCAAGCCGAGAGCGGCGGACCTCGGCTGGGCTCGCTCCATCATCGCCGGCGCCCTCGGCGCACGTTCCGACCAGACCGCGACAGTGCTGCCGCTCACGCCGCCGGTCGCCTCGCTCGCCGAAAGCTGCCTCGGGGCCAGCCACGGCTTCAGTGGTCGTTCGCGGTCGGATCAAACTCCACGGACTGGTCCGTCGACGCCATCGCGCTCGACTTGCCGCCCATTCTTGCGCTCGTCTTCATCCTGTTCGATCTGATGAGCGCCAGCGCGGCGCTGACCGCGGTAGCCATGTTGCCACGACGTGCGCCAGCGGCAGGGTGAAGATGACGACGACCGACATCGCCATGATCCGGAAGTAGTCGAGCTGCCAGTCGGTCTGGTGCACCGCCCAGATGTACTTGAACATGGGGTAGGACATCAGGCCGCCGAAACAGAACAGATTGGCGCGATCGTGGAGCGCCCGATCGGGCAGCAACGCGGCCAGGACCAGCAGAGTGATCAGGTACCACGGCTGCCACCACAGGCACGCGAGCACCAGGTATAGGAAGAAGACGTGGTAGCCCACGCGAGTCCACGTCTCGACGCAGCCGCGGGCCCGCCAGTGGTGCGCCACCACCCAGGCCGCGGCCGCGACGAAGACCAGACCCGACAGCGTCGCGGCGGAGCGGCCGGCGACTTCGAACGCCTGCCAGCGACGGAACAGCTCGCGCAGCAGGGTCGGTGGCGAGGCGGTGAACCAATTACCACGGTCAAGGAACGGCAGCGAGGACCGTCCCTCCCAGTACGGCGCGTAGAGCAAGAGCGTCAAGCCGAGCGCCAGGAGACAGCCGAGGGCGAAGTGCGAAACGGCGCGACGAGCCGTGCCGCCAGTGCAGAGCGCTGCCAGCGCCACAATCGGCGCGAGGGGGGCCATCGTAATCTTCGTCAGCAGGCCCGCGGCGAAAGAGAGCGGGCCCAGACTCACTCGCCGCTGGTAGAGCGCGAGCAGGGCGAGCGCCAGGAACAGAGCCATCAGCGCATCGTTGTGCGCGTTTCCCGCCGTCTCGAACAGTTGGAGCGGATTCCAGGCGAAGAGCAGCGCACCGGAGGCTGCCGCTCGCGGCCGGGCGCGCCGCAGGCAGAGCCAGAGGACCGTGGTGGTCGCGAGCCCGGCCAGGAGCGCGGCGATCTTGAATGCAAACAGTCCGTCGGGCAGTTGTCCGTCGACGAGGTCGGTCAGTCGTGCACTCAACGCCTGCCAGAGCGGACCGTAGACCGACGGCTCGTTCGGCCAGTAGGAGTAGGCCGTCATCGGCTCGCCAGGATACTGCGATGGTGGATGGGCGAGCGGGTTGCCGTGGGAGTACAGCTCGATGCGTCCGTACAGCACGTAGTCGTACACATCGTTCGCCGCGATCGGATACATCAGGATCAGCGGCAGGGCCATCAGCAGTTGCCCGGCCAGAACCAGCCACAGCGGCCCGGCAGCCGGTCTCCGGCGGAGGAGCAGATAGGCCAGATAGTACAGTGCGAACAGAACGCCGAAGTCCGCCACGTAGCGGACCTGGCCAGCCAGGCTGTAGCCGGTGAACCAGCTGAAGTCGAGCAGCGGCGAGCGCCACCACGGCAAGAGCGGAAAGCGGCTGGCGAACTCGACGCTGTACAGGGCGGTCAGCGCGACGCCGATCGCGAAGATCACTAGCATGGATGAGAGTTAGTCTGGTCTGACGTGAACGCGGCCTCTTGGAACACTACGTACGGAGCGCAGCTTGAGCGAACTGGTCTGGCTTCACGCCGCTGATACTCCGCCACCAGTCTCGATTGGCTCGAAGGCGGCGATGCTCTGCCTCATGGCGCGCAACGGCCTGCCTGTGCCACCGGGATTCTGCATCCCTGCTGACGTCCTCGGCACCATTCTAGCCACCGAGCAGCTACGGATGCCCCGCCTCGAGCTGTCTGAGGCGCTCGCTGTGGGGGGGGCGCTCCAGCGTCCGGTCGCGCGCATGCAGGCCGTTCTCATGGCTGCACCGGTCCCGGGGGCGGCCTGGGCCGCGGTCCGTGAAGCCGCGGCGACCCTGCGACAGCGCGCGGACGGCGCGCCGTTCGCCGTGCGCTCCTCCGCCTCGGTCGAAGACCAGCCGAATCAGTCGTTCGCCGGACAGTTCCAGACGTTTCTGGGCGTGAATGGAGATGATCAGCTCCTGGCGGCCATCCGCTCCTGCTGGAGCGCGCTCTTCAGCGAGCGCGCCCTGGAATACGCCGCGGAGCACGGGCTCGGACTCGAGCGCCTGGGCATGGGCGTGATCGTCCAGGCGATGGCGCCCGCCGAGGCGTCCGGTATTCTGCACACCGCGGACGCGCCGGCCCATCCCGAGCAGCTCCTGGTCGAGGGCGCCTGGGGGCTCGGCCCTGGCGTCGCGGAAGGCGCGATCGTACCCGACGTCTGGCGTGTGGATCGCTCGAGCCTCGCCGTCGTCGAGCTGCGCAACGGCACGAAGAAACAGTTGGCCAGGGTGGACTCGTATGGCGGCATCGCCTGGCAGCCGGTGACTGGAGACCGCGTGAGCCAGCCCTGCCTCTCGGCGGAGACGGTGCAAGCGCTCGCCCGGCTCGGTCTCCGCGTCGAAGCGCTTCGCGGCGCGCCGCAGCAAGTCGAGTGGGCCGTCGCGGGCGACAACCTCTGGCTCCTCCAGACACGCGCGCTGCCGGAGATCGAGCCGCGCGAGTCCCAGGAGAGCGCAGCCGAGATCGACTGGTACGCTGTCTGGATCGCTCGACGGCTCGCGCCGCGGCTCGCGCCGCCACCATCGCCCGGCGACGCCAACTGGCCGGCCATTCTCACGGACGTCCTGTGGCCCCTGGCACAGCTCGGCCTGCCGATTCCCTCGCCTGAGCAGGTGTTCCGCTTCCAGGACGGAGTCGCCGTTGCACTCGATCCCCGCTGGCCGGTCGGCGAGGATTCCGAGCTAGCCCCCACGCCGCCCCGCGCGAGCCCACGGTCGGAGCTCATCTCGGGCGCGCCACTGGACGCGCGCCTGGACAGTTCAGCTCGCCTGTACGACGTGGCGATCCGCCGCGGCCTGCTGCTGCCGCCGGGGCTGCTCGCTCCCTCGTTCGAGACAGGCTCCGCTGTCGACGGCGTGTTCGTGAGCGGCGAGCGCGTAGTGGGACGCGTGCGGCTTGTGCGCGAGCCGGAGGATCTCGCGGCCGCCCGCCCCGGTGAGATCCTCGTCGCCACGTACATGCGCCCGACGATGACGGCGGTGCTCGGCGTCATCGCGGGTCTGGTGGTCGAGGCTGGCGGGAGCACCTCGCACGTCGCGACGA
>JADZDV010000180.1 GCA_020850915.1 Chloroflexota bacterium
ATGCGCTCGACGACCCGACGGTTCGCCCGCTCGATCGCGTCGTCCGGGCCCGCGTCGAGCGCAGCCAGCGCCCGGGCCACGGCCGGATCGCCCGAGCCGGGCGGGCGCCAATCGACCCAGACCACGGGAGCGCCGGAGGCCAGCGCGCCATCGCCCCGCGACGACAGGCCCGCCGTGACCGAGCGAGGCCCCTCACGCAGGAGCGCGTCGAGCGTCATCGACCGGCGGCCAGCCGCACGGCAACGGCAGCCGCCAGTCGCGCGGCCGCGGAGCTGCTCGGCGCCACATCCACATCCATGGCGCGTAGCGCGGCGACCTGGCGATCGTACCCCTGGGGATCGCCCGCGGTCCCTGTCACCGACGCGAGCACGCGGAGCCGCTCTCCCCGCGCCGCGGCGGCCTGGCGCGCGAGCTCCATACCCGGTCGGAGCGCCGTGGCGGGGTCGGGGTGGCAGGCGTACCCAAGAATGACGTCGAGCAGGAACAACGCCACGCCGCCGGCCCGGCTCTCCGCCACGAGAGCCTCGGAGCGCGCTCGAGGGTCGATCACGGGGTGGGGCCGGCCGAGCGTGAACGCGTCGTCTCCGAGGTCGACGACGCGGTGTCCAGCCCGATGCAGCAGCTCACCGAGGCCGTGAGGCGCCTCTGTCCCCTCCACGGCTGCGCCGATCGCGGCCGCGGCCTCCCAGGCCAGCGTGCCGCCCACGAACAGACCCACGACGCGCCGCTGAGTCGGCGCAAGACCCGCCAGCAGCGCGTCGGCAGTCAGCGTGGAGTCATCATCAGCGACATGGACCAGAGGTCGGAGCACTCCCCCGTGGGTGCCCCCCGCCCGGTCCCCTTCTACCACGTGGGCTGTAATGTGTCCCGCCAGCCGAAGCACCTCGAGCGCCAGCGCTTCGAGATCGCCCACCGTGGTTGGGCGATCCGCGACCTCGTCGACCCTTGCGCCGAGGAAGTAGGCCACGCTCGGCTTGCACATCGCGGCCAACCGCTCCATGACGGCCTTTCGGGCCCGTTCACCGCTCGGCTTCGAGACCAGTGCCACGACATCGGTGCTCGCGTCCCGCTCGAGCGCGTCCAGAGCCGCGAGCGTCGTGGTTCCGCCAACCGCGTCGGAGAGGTCGTGGCTGCCGGTCCCAATGGCGTGCGAGATGCCGCCGCCCAGGCGGTGGACGAGCGAGGAGACTTCCTGAAGACCGGTCCCAGACGAGCCGACGAGCCCGATGGAGCCGCGGCGGACGGCGTTGGCGAATCCGAGGGGGACGCCGGCGACGATCGCCGTGCCGCAGTCTGGACCCATGACGAGCAGCCCACGCTCCGCCGCCTCGCGCTTGAGAGCAATCTCCGCTTCGAGCGGCACGTTGTCGCTGAACAGGAAGACGTGGAGTCCGCGATGGAGCGCGCGCCGGGCCTCGGCCGCGGCGTAGTCGCCGGGGACTGAGATGATCGCCAGGTTGGCGTCTGGTAGAACCCGTAGGGCTGACTCGATGGTCCGCGGCTGCATTCTCGTGCCAACTGTCGGAGCCTGACGACGACTCTCAGGCTGAAGCAGCCGATCGGCTGCTGCCAGCGCGGCGGTCGCCGAGCTGACGTCCACAGCCTCGACGACGATGCAGAGATCGTTTGGCCGGGCATGAGCCAGTTCGGGGACGAGGAGGCCGGTCGAAGCGAGGATTTCGCGGTTTGCCTGGGTTCCCATGATCGTCGTCGCGCGCTCGACGCCGGGCAGCTCGGCGAGCTGGCTCGAAATGCGCATCAGCATCACCGAGTCGCGATACGTGTCGCGGACGACGAGTGCCTCGCGGGTCACGCCCGATGCCTGATCCGTGCCCGAAGCGCTTCGACCTGCGACTCGCGCGCGTCCAGCAGGTGGGCAACTTCAGTTCTGGCGACAACCACGAACGGGTCGTCACCCAGGCCGGGCAGGTTTGCTTCGACGTTCACAACGGCGCCACGCAGCGCGACCAGCGCCAGCATGGCGCCAACTTCCACATCCGAGAGCACACGCGGATTGCCCAGCTCGGCGAGGCGCGAGCAGGTATCCAGCAGACGAGCCGCCACTCGCGCGGCCTCGAGCGGCTCCTCAGCAGCCTCGAGGGTGGCTGTCCTGATGGCGTGAGCGCGGGCTGCCTTTTCCTGCTCGCTGGCACGGGGCAGCCGCCGGGCGGCTACCACGCGGCCGTACGCCGCGGCGTCTTGCTCTGCCGCCAGCTCGAGCGCCGCTCGAGCGGCCTCGCTTTCGGTGAGGAGCTGCTCCACTTCGTCCTGGACCGCGGCGAACTCGTCGCGGCCGATCGTAAACCGGCACACCATGCTCGCAAGCGCCGCGCCCATGGCGCCGGCCAGAGCCACTGCCGCCCCACCACCTGGCGTTGGGCTGCCGGCGGCGAGCTGCTCCAGGAAGCCGGAAAAGCTCAATTCGGTCAAGCTGCCGTTGTTCATAGCGGGAGTGTAGACCACGAGTACGGCCGCTGGCGACGCCCACCTTCGTTGGTCCCGGCGACGATTGTGGGACAATCCTCACCAGCAGGCCCCTCCCGCCGATCTCTCGCCGGAGCGATCCAGTCCCATGCTCGTCGAATGCGTCCCTAACTTCAGCGAGGGCCGACGGCCGGCCGTCGTCGCCGAGATCGAGGCCGCGGTGCGCGGAATCAAGGGAGTCTGGCTGCTCGACCGCCACGCCGACTGGGCGCACAATCGCACGGTCCTGACGTTCGCGGGAGCGCCAGACGCGGTGGCGGAGGCGGCGTTCCAAGCTGTCGCTACAGCCGCGGGATTGATCGACATGGGGCAGCATGAGGGCGTCCATCCGCGCATTGGTGCCACCGACGTCGTGCCGTTCGTGCCCCTGATGGATACACCGATGTCCGCCTGCATCGAGCTGGCTGAGCGCGTTGGAGAGCGGATCGGCGCTGAGCTCGGCATCCCGGTCTACCTGTACGCGGAGGCCGCGCAGCGCCCCGAGCGACGGTGGCTGCCGACGGTCAGGCGCGGCGAGATCGAGGCGCTCCGACGTGAGATTGCGAGCAATCCGGAGCGAGCGCCCGACTTCGGACCGCGCCAGATCGGCTCCGCTGGCGCGACGGCGGTTGGGGCCCGACCGGCTCTGATCGCCTTCAACGTCAACCTGGCCTCGGGCGACCTATCTCTCGCGAGGCGCATCGCGAAGACCATACGACAGTCAAGCGGAGGGCTGCCCGCCGTCCAAGCGAGAGGCCTTGCCACCGCCCGACCGGACCGGGTGCAGGTCTCGACCAACCTGCTCGACTTCCAGGTCACGCCGCTCCATCAGCTCTTCGCGCGGATCGCCGAGCTCGCCGACGCCGCGGGCATCGCCGTGGCAGAGAGCGAGGTGGTGGGCCTCCTGCCGACGGAGGCGCTCACTCTCACGACCGCGTGGACGCTGCGGGTCGCGCACATGGGCGCCGGTACTGCCCTGGAGCATCGGCTGCTGCGAGCGGTCCTGGAAAGCGAGACCCGTCAGGCCGGCTGAGCGGCCGCCTCGGCTTCCGCGAGCGCCACGTCGGCCGGGAGCGCGGCGTGGACCACGAGGGCGAGCGCATGCGCGATGACACGCGACTCAGGGTCCTGGTAGATGTCCGTGCCCATCGCCGCCCCGGCGGCACCAGCTTCGAGGGCGTCCTGGACTTCCTCCAACGCGTCCTCTCGTGTCTCGTGGCGTGGGCCGCCGAGCAGGATGATCGGCGCCGTCACGGCTCTAACAAGGTGTGCGAACGCTTGCTGGCGGGCGGAGCGACTCTCGCCGTCCGGATACGGCAGGAGCAAGGCCGGGGCGCCGTACTCCCCACAGACCGCCGCCGCGATCTTCAGGCGGTCGGGGCTGTAGTCGGTTGTCAGGTGACCACCGATGGCCCGAACGAAGGCCGGCGCCACCAGGAGCGGCAAGCCCCCGGCGTCGGCCTCACGAACGACCTCGCCCAGCAGCTCGAGCTGGCGACTGCTCGGCTCCCGCTCCAGGCTGATCCTGACGGAGAGCTTGACTGCCTCGACGCCCCAGCGCGAGGCGTCGCGAATGGTCGCCGTTAGACGATCATCGATCTCCCAGGCGGCGCCGGCAAGACCGCTTCGGTTCAGGCTCAGCACTAGCCCCGCCCGGCTGAGGGCCGCGTTTCTCGGGTTCGCGGCGTCGCGCCGAATGAGCTCGGTCAGCAAGCCAGGACTGGCCACCAGTGCGTCGGCGAGCGGCGTCACCGCTCGGAGCCGCGCCAGCAGCACTTCGACGTCCGGCACGGTGAGCAGACCACGCTGACGGTCGTCGGCCACCAGCATCAATGTGCGCCCGTCGTCTCCGAAGAGGCGGGCGGAGCGACGCAAGACCCCGATGTTGTGCGCGGCAGCGTGTCCGAGCATGCGGACTCCTGGCGGGATAGTACCGCACCCCGCGCGGAGGGAAAGGGCGCCCTCGCACCAGCGTCGCTACAATGGCGGCCAGGGCCGAGCGAGGTCCGGTGGCTGACGGACGGCCGGCCCCGGAGGCAGGTCCGGAGCTGGCCACGAGACGGCGCCCAGGCCAGGAGCTGGAGGAGACGGTCCATGCAGACGGTGATTCGCGGGGCACGGGTGTTCGACGGGACCGGTGCGGAGGCAGTCGAGCAAGGCGCGGTGCTCGTCGACGGCGGAGTCGTCCAGGAGGTCGGCGAGCGCGATCGCATCCACCAGCCCTCCGACGACGCAGCGGTCTACGACTTCGAGGACTGCACCCTCCTGCCGGGCCTCATTGACAGCCACGTCCACCTGGTGTTCTCTGGCCTGAAGCAACCGCTGGCGGATCTCCAGGCTGAGGACGATCGCGCCCTGCTGCTACGCGCGGCGCACAACGCCCAGATCGCCCTCCGAGCCGGCATCACGACCGTCAAAGACCTGGGTGGCCGGACCGGACTGACGTTTGACCTGCGTGACGCCATCGCCAGAGGGCTTCTACCTGGGACGCGCATACTCGCCGCGGGCTCGCCAATCACCACGACGGGCGGCCACTGCTACTGGCTCGGTGGGGAAGCGGACACCGCGGACGACGTACGCCGCAAGGTGCGTGAGATGGTCCGGAGCGGCGCGGATCTGATCAAGGTCATGTCCACTGGCGGGCGGATGACCGCGGGCAGCAACGTCACCGCGGCGCAGTACACCGTTGAGCAGCTCCAGGCGATTGTGGAGGATGCCCATCGGCTCGATCGGAAGGTCGCGGCCCACGGCCACGGCACGGCCGGTATTAGGAATGCCGTGGCGGCCGGCGTGGACTGCATCGAGCATTGCAACTGGGTCTCAGGCTGGGCGAGTGACGAAGTAGAGTACGACTTCGAGGTTGCGCGGGAGATGGCGAGGAAGCGTATCTTCATGGATCCGACGCTCTCGCCGCACGACCTCCATAGCAGCCTGGACCCGTCAGAGTGGACGCCAAACTTCTACGAAGGCCGAAAGATCCGGCCGAAGGCGCTCGAAGGACATCGCCAATCGATCGAAGCTGGCGTGGAGATCGCCTGCGGCACGGACGCGGGTGTCTCCCTGACGCCGCTGGACACGCTCCCCCATGAGATCGGTCTACTCCACTCCCTGCTGGGTCTCTCGCCTGCCCAGGCGATTCGGGCTGCCACCTGGAACGCCGCCCGCTCGGCGGGCAAGGAGCGCGAACTGGGCTCCCTCCAGCCCGGCCGGCGCGCCGACGTCCTGGTGGTGGAGGGCAACCCGCTCGAGAACCTCGACGACCTGCGCAAGGTCCGCGCGGTCTTCAAAGACGGCTTGCTGGAAGTGGAGAACGGCCGCCTGGTCCGGTGCTGACGCACGTCTCGGCTGGAGTGGACCGTCTCACGCCAAGCCGCGAAAGGGCGAGACGACGAGTAAGTGGCATGGGTATCGCTGCGCGGTACCCGGAGCCAGACCGCCAGACAATCTGTCATTCTGAACGAAGTGAGGGATCACGCCGTAGGAGACCGGCGGACGGGGTCAGACCAGCTTCAGAAGCTCCTGGACACTCGCGAGGACGACTGGCCCCGAGAGGGCTGTGCGCAACAGCGTGGTCCCTCACTTCGTTCAGGATGACATTGGCACCGTGGCGTGGCGGGTCGCGGGGTGCCCGGGATGGCTGAGGGTGGTCCCTCACTTCGTCCGGGAGGACATTGGCACTGTGGCTGGCGCGCCGGTGCGGGGCCTCTGTGGGACAAGCTCTTCCCGGCCTCGCGTGACGCGCGGTCCGCTGGCGCTCAGCGAGCAGTGGGCAGGACGCTCAGGCGCGCGAGGCCGTCTGCCAGGGCGTCGGCGACGGCGCGGTGGCCTGCTATGTTGAGGTGCCAGTCCTTCGAGTAATAGAGCTGGCCTGAGCGCGCCGCTTCGGTCAGTGCGCGGCGGAGTGGTAGGACTGGTACGTCCTGCTGGCTCAGCGTGGTCTCGACGCGCTCCAGGACGATGTCGTCGAAGCGCATGTCCGCCTCGCTGAGGCCAAGCATCGTCCCGACGGCCGACAGATCGGGCCGGGCGCCGTCTGGCTCGACCTGGGCACGCGTCGCCAGCAGCGCTACGACCAGTTTGCCGCCCTGCCCAAGGACGTCATGGTTGAGTCGGACCAGGATCGCGGCGGCGCGGTTGATGGCGGCCTCCATGGCGGCCGGGTCGCGCTTGGCGTGCGCCGCCTGTTGAAGGGTCTGCAGGTAGCAGCCGTGGCATTGCTTGAAGACGCGAGACAGTACGTCGGTCGAGTAGCCGCCGACCTCGGTGGTCCGACCCGGCAGGTTGAATTGTTGCCAGAGCGGTGCCAGCGGCCCCGCCTGGACCAGGTAGCGCCCCACGGTCAGCAGTCGGAACGCGTCTGGCGGGCGCGCAGCCGGCGCGTCGTCGTCACGAGGTCGGATGACGCGTCCGTTGGACGGATCGACGTTTGGCTTGGCCGGGTCGAGCAGCTCCAGCACGTCGTTGCCAGGGTAGAAGCCGAGGATTACCAGGTCGGGCTTCAGCTCGGCGCCGTGGACGTCATACCAGAGGTACTCCTGGGCGGGCGAATAGCCCGCGACGCCAGCGTTCAGTACTTCCGGACGGAGCCCCAGCGGCTCGAGTCGCGGCCGAAGCCAGGCCTCCAGCAACGTCGAGAAGCTGGCGGCGTTCTCAAGATACCCATCGGTTTGAGAATCGCCCAGCACCAGGACTCGGAAGACGCCGGCTGGTTTGTCGTCCAGGGTCGGCTCATCGCGGCGGAGACCGAGGTTGTTCGTGCGGAAGCGGTAACTACCCCCGGGATACTCCGCGAGCCGGACCGTCACGTCGACGTCGGCCGCGTGCTCGTGCTCGATGGTCCGGTGACGGCGGAACGCGCGGTCCGGCGGGTCCTGCCAGGCCGGGTCCTTCCAGGCGGACGCGGGCGGAGCCTGGAACGTAGAAAGGACCGCTAGGTTCGGGAGCGGAACGATCCGCAGCGCCAGCTCGGTGAGAGCGAGCCCGAAGAGCAAGCCCGCCAGCATCAGGGTCAGACGTAGGAGGAGATGCTTCACGACAGGGCAGACCCGAGGCCGCGAAGCGCGCGGAAGGATGGTGGGACAGTTTGCATGGACAACCGGAGCATTCTATCGCGAGGCGACGACCCCGGTCATCAGTGCCCTGGACCGAGAGATGAGCGATATCGGTCGTACTTCCGGCATTCCCACGGACGCGTCCAGGGGTCCGGGCTGCTATCGGTGGCCGCCCGGCATGCCGGCGGGCTACGCTCTGTGCGGGATCCCATCGCCCACTAGCTGTCGACCGAGGCGGAGCGCGTGGCCGAAACCAGCGTTCGAGCGCATCTGCTAACAGATCCAGGCCGTCGTCGTAAGGTCAACGAGGACTGGTGCGGCTGGAGCGAGCCCCGAACGGATGACGAGCGCACCCGGAATGGCTGGCTGTTCGTCGTGGCTGACGGGGTGGGAGCGTACGGCACGGGCCAGGAAGCGAGCCAGATCGCCGGCGCGGCCATTCTGGCAAGCTACGCGGCAAGCCAGCGCGCGGAGCTGCCCGAGCGCCTCGAACGAGCAGTGCAGGATGCTAACCGGGCGCTCTGGGAGCGCCGGCGTCACTACGTTCGTCTGGGCCAGTCGTTGCCAGTGATGACCACCGTGCTCGTGGGCGCCGTCCTGGGCAGTCGTGTCGTGCTCGCGAATGTGGGCGACTGCCGTGGTTACCTGCTCCATGGCGGGCGCCTGCGCCAGATCACACGCGATCACACCTGGGTTTCTGAGCAGGTAGCACTGGGAGCAATACGACCCGAGGACGCAGCCTCGCACCCACGAGGTCATGTGCTCACCCGCTCGCTCGGTCAGTACCAGGCGGTCGAAGTGGACCTGTTCGAGACGCGGTTTGCGCCGGGCGATCGGATCCTGCTCTGCTCCGATGGACTCACCCGTCACGTCTCGGATGGCGAGCTGTCCGAGATGGTCAGTACGCTCGATCCGCTGACCGCCACGCGGCGCCTGGTCGACCTGGCAAACGCGCGCGGCGGACAGGACAACATCACGGTTGGCGTTGTGGAGGCTGTGGGCACGGCCTCCACACCAGTCCCCGCATCTCGGAGCGAGGGATCGCGGGGCGCAGCCGCCAGCGTCCACACCCCGCCCCGGCCATCGCGGCCGACAAAGACCGACGATCCATCCGTCCCTCGGCCCCCTGCGACCACACCAGATACCTCTGACCACCTGGTGGCGATCGAGGCGATCAGCACGAAGCTCAACGCGTCGCTCAACTTCCGCCAGACGCTCGACGGCGTGCTGGAGAGCCTGGTACAGATCACCGGCGCGCAACGCGGCTCGGTGCTGCTGTGGGATGCGAAGAAGGGCGAGCTTGAGTACACCCTCGGCTACAACATCACCGGTCCTTCGGAGCAGCCGCCCATCAGCCGCGGCATCGTGCAACAGGTGTTCGACACTGGCGAAGCGATTCGACTGGCGGACGCCACGGTCGACAACGAGTTCGGCACCCGGGATAGCGTCGTGATGCGGGGCATCCGCTCGGTGCTCTGCGCCCCGCTGGTCCTGGGAACGGAACGTCTCGGCGTCGTCTACCTCGAGCATCAGCTTGGCGCGTCGGTGTTCGAGACGGCGGACCTGAGCCTGGTCAAGGCCGTGGCCAATCAGTGTGCCATCGCACTGGTGAATTCGCGCCTCCAGCAGGATCTGCGTGAACAGCTCGTGGAGCTGCATCGACTGCGCGCGTACCAGGAGAACCTGCTCGGCAGCGTGAGCAGCGCGATCATCTCCCTGGACGAGGCGGGACAAGTCCGGACATTCAACCGGATGGCCGAGGAGATTCTCGGCCTGCCGGCCGCGGAGGCTCTCGGTCAGCCGCTGCGCGCGTTCCTGCCGAGAAGCTTGCACGGGATGGTCGAAGCCCTCGCCGCCGACGGCGAGAGCGACGACGACGACGGCCAAGCAGGGCTGTCCCAGGTCGAGCTTGACGTTCGCCTGCCCACGCGCGGCCAGGTGGCGGTCCTGCTCCGGGTCATGCCGCTGCGGGATGTTGAACGGCGGCGGATCGGCACCCTGATGGCCATCGATGACCTGACCCAGACACGCCGGCTGCGCGAGGCGAGGCGACGCGAGGAGAGTGAAAAAGAGCGCATCACCGCTCTGTTTGGTCGCTACATGTCGCCCGGGGTGGTCGAGCAGCTCGTGGCCGATCCCGGGAGTATCCGGCTCGGAGGGACGCGGCGAGTAGTGACCGTGCTGTTCGCCGACATCCGCGGGTTCACCGCGCTGTCTGAGCGCCACACGCCTGAGGAAGTGCTCTCCATTCTGAATGGCTACCTGGACTGCGCCACCGAGGTCATCATGGAGAACAGCGGAACCCTGGACAAGTTCCTCGGGGACGGCGTCATGGCGTTCTTCAACGCGCCGCTGGAACAGGACCGCCACGTCCTGGCCGCGGTGCGATCGGCGGTGCAGATGCGCCAGCGCGTCCAGGAGCGCTACGCCTCCAGCAAACCACGGATCGGCTTCGGGGCCGGCATCAACACCGGCGAGGCGATCGTCGGCAATATCGGCGCATCCATGCTGATGAACTACACCTGCATTGGCGACACGGTCAACGTCGCGGCGCGGTTGCAGAGCGAGGCGCGCGCCGGAGAGATCCTGCTGAGTGGCTCGGCCTTCGAGGCGGTGCGCGACTCGGTAGAGGTGGAGGAGCTGGGATCGATCCATGTGAAGAACCGGGCCGAACCGGTGCCCGTGTACAAGGTCGTTCGGCTCCGGCCCGAAGCTCGCTGACCGCGAGCGTCCGGCGCCTTCCGGCGCGACCCAACAGCAGCTAATCCTTGCCGGTGATAGAATGGCGACTCATTCGGACCTGACTACGACAGCCGGGCGCGGGGAGAGGGTCTAACGATGCAGCAGGGCTTCTTCACCAGATTTGGAGCCGCGGTCGCACGGTGGAGATGGCTGGTTCTTGCCCTCTGGCTGGCCGCGTTTGTGGCCTCCGTCCCGGCTCTCAAGAACGTCAAGGACGCCCTTAAGAGCGGTGGCTTCGAGATCTCCTCCACCGAGTCTGGCCAGTCCGCGAAGATTCTGGAGGACGAGTTCGGGCGCCGGACCGTTACGACCGGCGTCGCCGTCTTCAAGACCGGACGGGGAACGTTTACCGACCCCGCGAATGCGCAGGCGGTCACCGCCAGCCTGGACCGCGTGAGCAGGCTGCCCGGGACGGTAGAGTCGCGGGCCGTCAGGTCCATCTTCTCCTTCTACTCCACGCAGAACCGTCGCTTCATCAGCGAGGACGGCAAGGCAACCTACGCCATCGTGAACTTCGCCGAGGGCGAGGAGGAGTCAAAGAAGCTCACGCCGACGGTGCGCGACACGCTCAAGACCGGTCTCCCTGACGGAATGAGCGCCTACCTGATGGGCTTTCCCGCGCTGTCGTATGACCTCGGCAAGGGCAGCGAGGAGGATCTCAAGAAGGCGGAGATCTCCAGCCTGCCGCTGACCCTGCTGCTCTTGCTGCTGGTGTTCGGGACCATCCTGGCCGCCGGTCTGCCGCTCATTCTCGGTCTCGCCGCGGTCTGCATCTCACTGGCGCTCATCTACGCTGTCGCCCTGCGGTCCGAAACGTCGATCTTCGCGATGAACACCGCGTCGATGATCGGCCTTGGTCTTGGGATCGACTTCTCGCTCCTGATGGTGAGCCGCTTCCGAGAGGAGCTGGAGAAGGGCTACTCCAGCTTTCAGGCCACGGTCAACACCGTTTCAACATCGGGTCGCTCGATCGTCTTTTCTGGCCTGACGGTCATGCTCGGCCTGGCGGTCCTGCTGCTGTACGAACTGGTCCTGGTGCGCTCGATCGCGATGGCGATGCTGCTGGTGGCAGGCGTGGCGATGCTCGGGGCCGTGACGTTGCTGCCGGCCCTGCTGGCGATCCTGGGTCCGGCGCTGAACGCATGGCCGCTGCGAAGCTGGCCGGTGATCGGCGCGCTGTTTGGCTCGCGAGCGCCGCAAGCGGCTGGCCATCACGGCGGCGGGCGCTGGCATGACCTGAGCATGGCTGTCATGCGGCGGCCCTGGGTGTTCCTGATCCTGACGGTGAGCGTCCTGCTCCTGCTGGCCTACCCCGCGCGCGAGATCTACGCCATCGGCTCAGGCGGCGCGCGAGGGATGCCGGAAGATCTCGAGACGCGGCAGGCGTTCGACGTGATCCGCGACGAGTTCGGAGCGGGGGAAGTCACGCCGCTCCAAGTCATCATCCGTGCGAAGCAGAAGGACGGCGCATTCGACCCGAACACACTCTCTGGCGTCTACCAGCTTGTGAAGCAGCTCCAGGCCGATCCTCGCGTCAAGCGCGTCGAGTCGCTGGTCTTGCTCGCCGAGAACGCGTCCGAGCAGCAGTTCCGCCAGATCACGCCGCAACTGGTGAAGTCAAACCCCCAGGCAGCGGCACTCGCCCCGAACTTCGTCAACATCGATCGGAACAACGATACCCAGGTCCTGTCAGTCGTCTCGAAGACGGATGAGCTGGATCTCGACACGATCAACCTCGTGAAGGACATCCGGGGGAAGATCGTGCCGTCGATCCCGAACCTGAAATCGACGGACAACACGGTGACGGGCCAGACGGCGCTGATCGAGGACTACCGGGATCGACTGTTTGAGCAGTTCCCGCTCATGGTCGGTCTGGTGCTCCTGGTGACCTACGTCGTTCTGATGATGTTCTTCCACTCGCTGGTCCTGCCGCTCAAAGCGATCCTGATGAATGTCGTCTCGATCCTCGCGAGCTACGGCGTGCTGGTGCTGATTTTTCAGCACGGCTACGGTGACACGCTGCTCGGATTTGATAGCCTGGGCAAGGTCTCGATGTTCGCGCCGGTCATCCTCTTTTCTATCCTGTTCGGGCTCAGCACAGACTACGAGGTGTTCTTGCTGAGTCGAGTGAAGGAGCTGTACCGCCACACCGGCAATAACGAGCTGAGCGTTGCGCAGGGTCTCGAGAAGACAGCCGGCATCATCACGGCTGCCGGCATGATCATGATCGTCGTCTTTGGAGCCTTCGCGCTCGGCAGCACGATCGTCATCAAGGAGCTTGGTGTCGGTCTGGCTGTCGCGGTACTGCTCGACTCCACCATCATTCGCATTCTCATGGTGCCCGCCAGCATGAAGCTGATGGGTTCTGGCAACTGGTGGATGCCGGCCTGGCTGAAAAAGATCGTGCCGGAGATTGACGAGGGCGGCGAGGCGGCACCGGGCCCGGCGCCGGCGTACGGTCACGTCGTCGCCCCCCCGCCGCACGGTGGCCTGTATCCCTGCCCGTCCTGCGGCGCTCTACCGCGGCCTGCCGCCAGATTCTGCGGTCGCTGTGGTTTCCGGGTACCCCTGCCCGTCGGGATGGACCCACGGGCAGGCATGCCTGGCTACGGCGCTGGCGCGGTCAACGTCTCCCCACGCGCCGCTGGCCCGCAGATGGAGACGATGGCCGGCTGGGAGGTCCCCAGCGGAGCCGCCCCGAGCGGGGTGCGTCGTATTCTCGTGCGACTGCTCATGGGTCACCAGCAGCATCCCGCCTGGCTGACCCTGCGAGACTGCCAGGTGGAGCAGGATCCGACCAGCCCGGGCGCTCCCGTTCTGCACCTGAACGGCGTGCAGGTGCAGAAGCTGTCCTCAAACGCGACGCCCGAGATCGAGATTCGCAACGTTCGCATTCGTCTCTGAGGTTTGCGGTGAGTAGCGTTACACCACCCGATCCCGAGCAGCAGACGCTGTACGGACAGACGAGCACCCCCCTGGACACCGAGGGCACCGTGGCCGGCGTGGGCTGGCAGCGATGCGCCGCCTGCAGGGCGCCGCTGGAGCCGGGCGCGAGCTTCTGCCAGTCCTGCGGCGCCTCGCTCGAAG
>JADZDV010000181.1 GCA_020850915.1 Chloroflexota bacterium
GGCTCCCGTGTGGGTGCTGTCATAGCGAGGTATCCTGGGAGAAGGTCGCCGGGTGAGCGCAGCGGCTCGCTACCTGCAAGGTCTGTGCGAGCGGCCGCAGCCCCTGCAGCAGCGCCCCGCGGTCGTCCGGTTCGATGCCTTCGAGCCGATCCGCGAGCGCCTCGATCACCCGGCCCTCCAGAGTCCGGTAGAGCGACCGCCCGGCCGGCGTCAGGTGCAGCAGGACGCCCCGGCGATCGTTGGCCACCGTACGCAGGCGCTCGACCAGCCCCCGGTGCTCGAGATGGTCCGTGGTCGCGGTGAGCGTCGGCCGCCCAACTTCCAGGGCCGCCGCCAGCTCGGCCGCGCGGTAATCGCGCTCGCTCAGCCGGGCCAGCACGCGGAACTGGGCCAGTGTCATCCCGGCGGTGTGGGGCGCCTGGTGCATCGCGGCCACGGCCAGCCGCATCAGCGCCGGCATCACCCGCACCAGCTCCCGCGCCACAACGGCCGGCTCACCCGACTCTACCTCATGCTTCAGGGGGACGGTCTGCTGCACGAAGACTCCGCTGACAGGAACGGACGGTGTAGTTCGTAGAGCGAACTACACTCTATGATAGCGGCGGCGCGGGGGAAAGCGCGAAATCCCGCGCCGCCGGCGCCCCCGACCGGCCGCTCAGTCCAAGGCCTCAGTCCAGGGGCTCAGTCCAGCGGCTGCTGGCCGGTGTACTCCAGGGTGTAGAGACCGCCGGCTTCGCGGTCCCCCGCGTAGACGATGCCACGGTCGTCCACGAAGACGTCGCTGATCCGGCTGCCCCGCTGGCCGGGCGGCGTCTCGGGGATGAACGCCGCGATCTCCTCCGGCCGGAACGGGTCGCGGATGTCGTAGAGCCGGATGCCGGCCGTGAACCAGGTCGTCGCCAGGGTGTTCTTGAGCTGCGCCGAGCCTGGCTCCGGCTCGTTCTCGTGGAAGTTGTGCGCCCCGATCCGGCCACCAACTCGGCGCAGCTCCTCGAAGTCCGCCGGCTTCGGCGCGGTCGAGATGATGACCGGGTTGGTCTCCTCGCGCGCGTCCACGATCCAGTACAGCTTCGGCCAATCGAAGCCCTCGTCCATCCCCGGCGGCATGAAGCCCGCACCGTGGGCCTCGTCCGACATGATGATCAGGCCGCGCTCGAAGATCGGCATCACCGTGTGGGTCATGCCTGGCATCGGCGGGTGGTAGTCCAGTCGGCTGATCATCTTCGGGTGGCCCTTGTCCGAGATATCCAGGACGATCGCGCCGCCATCGATGTACCCGAGGTAGGCCCGATCCGGACGCCCTGGGTACGACAGCGCGTGGTGCACCCGGAACGCGAAGTCCAGCGAGGGTGGCTTGTGCCGCTCGAGCGTCTCGCTGTCGCCCTTGCGCGTGCCCGGCAGCCACCAGCGCCCCACCTCGCGCGGCCTCGTCGGGTCCGCCAGGTCCACGATCATGTAGAACTGGTGGTCTCTCGGATGGTTCGGCTCAAAGTCCGCGGCGCCGGTCGCGATGTGCATGTACCGCCCATCGTTGCAGGTCACCAGGTGGACGCCCTGGGAGTGCGGGCCGGACGTGTCAAAGAACGACACTTCTTTCGGCTGCAACGGGTTCGAGACGTCGAAGATCTGCACCCCGGCCGGCTTGTCGCCCTTGTTCCGCACCTGGTATGCCACCAGCAGCAGGTCGCCCGCCAGCACCAGCGAGTTGCTCCGCACCTGGTTGTGCGGCAGCGTCCGTTGCCAGACCACCTCCGGCTCCCGCGGGTCGCTCACGTCCACGATGGTCAGGTCCATGGGCGGGTTCTCGTGGGCGAGATACATGATCCGCCGCCCGTTGCGGGTGATCTTCAGGGCCATGCCCTCGCCGACCCTGGCGGCGCCCGCCAGGTCGTTGTGGGCGAGAAGCTTCAGGTTGTGCTCGAGTTTCGCCGCCGCGGCCACGCTGTCCTCCCTGGGAGACGCAGCCAGCGGAAGACCTCCTGCAAGCTGCTACTACTTCGCGGCATGGTACTGACCCGTCCCGGGAGCGTCAAGCATGCAGCCGCCCTCCCGAGCGCAACGAACGATGGACCGAAGCTTGACTCCCGGACGTCAGATCCGAGCGTCAGCCTGTCCTGGCGCTAGCGCAGCACCTCGCGTGTGGCCGCGAGCACCGCTTCAACGCCCGGCACGACCTGGCCCTCGAGCGGCGGGGAGTACGGGATCGGCGCCCAGGCCGCGCCCAGCACCCGGACCGGCGCCCTGAGTTGGCCGTAGAGGCGGTCGTAGAGCTGGCGGGCCACGTCGCTCCCCACACCGCCCTGGAGCGTCGCCTCCTGGCAGATCACCGCCCGACTGGTGCGCCCCACCGACTCGGCGATCGTCTCCACGTCCAGGGGGACCAGCGTCCGCAAGTCGATCACCTCGATCTCGACGCCCTCGCCGGCCAGCCGATCGGCGACGGCCAGGGCGTGGTGGGCCATCCGTCCCCAGGCGATGAGCGTCGCGTCGCGACCGGCCCGGCGAAGGGCCGCCTGCCCCAGTGGCAGGGCGTCCAGCGAGGCTGGCACGAGCCCCTTGCTGTCGTGCAGCCCCCGGTGCTCCAGGAACACCACCGGGTTGTCGTCCCGGATCGCCGAGAGCAGCAGGCCGCGCGCGTCGGCCGGCGTGGACGGCGCCACCACCTTGATGCCTGGCAGGTGGTAGTACCACGCCTCCAGGCTCTGGGAGTGCGTCTGGGCGCTGTGGCCCGAGGCGCCCGTCTGAAAGCGAAAGACGACTGGCACGGACGTCTGGCCGCCGGTCATGTGGCGCAGCTTCGTAGAAAGGTTGCAGATCTGGTCCAGCGCCAGGCCGGAGAAGTCACCGTGGCTGAAGTCCACGATCGGCCGGCAGCCCACTAGCGCGGTGCCGTTCGCCACACCGACCATCCCCAGCTCGGCCACGGCGCTGTTGACCACGCG
This sequence comes from Chloroflexota bacterium, assembly GCA_020850915.1. The sequence goes on from JADZDV010000181.1 coordinate 2,943, forward strand.
GTCCGGCCCGTACGTCGCCAGCAGACCGGCCGAGGTGCCGGCCGTTCCGCCCGCCGCCACGCCCGTGCCGATCAGGATCACTGAGCTGTCGCGCTCCATCTCATGCGCCAGCGCCTGGCGGATCGCCTCGCGGATGGTGACCTCGCTCTCGGGCCCCTCGTCCGACGGCGGAGGCGGCGCGTAGGCCGGCGCGTAGACGTCGGTCAACGCCTCGGCCGGCTCCGGCCACGGGCTCTCCGCCCCGAACCTGGCCGCGTCTTCGATCTCCGCCCTGGCCGCCTGCGCCAGCTCCTCCGCCTCGCTGACCGTCAGGACGCCCGCCTCCTGCAAGCGCTGGCTGAAGCTAGCGATCGGGTCGCGCTCCTTCCAGGCCTCCACCTCGGCCGCGTCGCGCAGATCCGCCATGTTGGAGTTGTGCGAGAAGTGGCGGAACGTCTTGCAGTCCAGCAGCGTCGGGCCGCCACCGGAGCGGGCGCGATTCACCGCCTCCCACGCCGCCTCGCGCACCGCAAGGACGTTGTTGCCGTCCACCGTGATCGTCGGGATATGGTACGGCGCGCCCAGGTCGCCCGGGTGCTGCACCGAGCCGACCGTCGCCGTGCGACTATTGACCGCGAACTGGTTGTCCTCGCAGACGAAGACGACCGGCAGCTTGCGGATGCCGGCGAAGTTCAGCGACTCGTGCACGGCTCCCTCGGAGGCGGCGCCGTCGCCGAAGAACACCACCGCGACGCGGTCCTGCCCGAGCACCCGGCTGCCCAGCGCCGCTCCGACGCCGAGCGGCATGTTCTCGCCCAGTACGCTGATGGCGCCCAGCATCCCCACGCTCACGTCCGTGATGTGCAGCGAGCCGCCCTTGCCTCGGTTCGAGCCGGTCGTCCGGCCGAACAGCTCGGCCATCATCGGCTTCGGATCGGCGCCCTTGGCCAGGACGTGGGCGTGGCCACGGTGCGTCGTCAGCGCGTAGTCGTCCGGCCGCAGCGCCGCGCAGATGCCGACGCCCACTGCCTCCTGGCCAACCGACGAATGAACGTGCCCCGGCATCGCCTTGCTCAGCGCTAGCTCCACGGCCACGGTGTCAAAGGCGCGAATCCGGAGCATCCTGGCCAGCAGGCCCTTGAGCTCGGCGGCCTCGGCCGCGGTCACGCTGGTGGGTGGCGATGCCGTCATGAGTGTCCTCCTGCAAGCGCCAGGGCGTCGAGAGTGTGCCGCGATTCTAGGGGCTTGGCCCAGGGGCCGCAACTTGCGCCGATTGCCGGCCCGGGCGTTGGGGCTGCACGACGCATCAGCGGCCGAAGCGGCGGTCCACGCCCTGCCGGCCCCTCACCGAGTCTTGAAATGGCCGAGGCGTTCCCGCTAGCCCACCCGCCCGGTCGCGCGCTCAGTCCCGGGTGAACGCCACGGTCTGGAGGTCGAGGCGCACGTCCTCAACCCGCCAGCCTGCCTCGAGCCAGGCGTAGCAGTGCCGGCTCCTGTCGGGCGTGTTGGACCACCAGGCAACATAGCGTCGGGCCGATGGTGGCAATCTCCGTCCGAGCAGCAGCTCGAGCTGATCGAAGGTGAGGACCTCGCGGTGCGTACGCAGCGAGGCCAGGTGCTTCAGGAGCGGCTCGTATAAGCGCCTTCTCATCTACGCGCGGCGGCTAGCCTCAAAGACCCAGGCCATCTGGTCGACCAGCGTGCCGTGAGGGTGGAGTAGCGCCACAGGCGAGAACCCCCCCGGGGAGCTTCACGGGACATTACTGCACCTCAACGCGATCTTCAAGGCGCGCGTACCAGCACGACGCCCTGCTAAAGCGAGTCTGTGTTCTATCCGGCCACAAGGAAGCACAACGCGACAGTGATGCCGCGTCACCTATAGCTTGATGCACTATAGTATTCTACTTTACAAGTAAGATGTCGCGGGAGGCTTCCGCGAAGGATTGCGGACCGCTCCATCACGGCCTTGGTCAGTGGCAGCAGTTGTTTACCCTGCAAGAAGAGGCGCAAGCTGCGCAGCGCTGCTTTCGGGTCTCTGGCGTAGTGAGCGCCCTGGTATGGCTCGCCGTACGAGATGAGGCTGACCGCCAGTCCGTCCGGCGTCAGTTTTGTTAGCGTCTAACTCGCCTGTGGGAAACCATGGAGGCAGTCGACGATCCAGTCGGTATCGACCAGGTACAACGTCACAGCGCGATCGGCGCACGACCGGAAGTACGGCGGCGCTCGCGGATGTAAGTCTTGAAGGCCTCGGTATCGAAATCCTTCCACGAGCCAGCCGCGGCCGCGATGCCGGCGCGGGATCGAACGATCTCCTGCGCTGTTGGCGCTCGGCGAGTGGCTCCTGCTCTCTCCTGCCGGCTCGCGCTTCTGGCGGCCGGCGAAGGGATGGGTAGGAGGAGCGCAAGCTCTCGCTCTTTACTGGCCAGCACCCTCGGCTCCCGAGTGGTGGCAACCTCTTCGGCCAGATGCAGCAACCCAGGATCGTCAGATACATCCAGCGTTTTCAGGTCTCTAGCCATCGGCGCTTCCTTCGAGGCCCAGTATCTCATAGAGCGCGACACCGGTGGGGAGGGGCCGCGCTCCCGGGCCTGACTACGCAGCCTCACCAGAGAACTCGATCACGACTGGCAAGGCCGTCTGGCCCCACTCGTCGAGGTCGTCCTCGGCGTCTGCATATTTGGCGAGAAGCAGTTCGCGCGCCCGTCGATCTTCCAGGGTATCAGGTGCAAGCGCGTGGGCCACGCCGACGTGGGTCTCCGCTCCGAGCTCGACCGTCACGCGGGGGTTCGCCTGGAGGTTTCGCACCCAGTCGGCGCGCTCGCGGCCGCCGGCCAGCAGGTACAGCCGCCCATCATGCGCGGCGAACCAGAGCCCGGGAGCGCCGCCTGGCGTAGCCTGGCGCGGCCTGGTAGCCTGGCGGAGTCAGGAGGAGCATCGTGCCGTCCCGAGTGAGCACTGGAGTCGGCCTGGTCGCCGGTCTGGGAGGGCTGGCCGGGCTCGGCTGGCTGGGGCTGAAGATCCCACCGTCGCCATTTCCGCCCTTTGCGGCGCCGGCCGGGGAGCCGGAGACGGTGCCGTTGCCGGCGGACCTGCCGCCGCCCGTGGAGCGCTTTGTCCGTGTCACCATCGGCCAGCGCGTGCCGCTGATCCGCTCAGCGGTCATCAGCGCGCGTGGCACGCTGCGCCTTGGCGGTCTCACGCTGCCGATGCGCATCCGCCTGATCCACGATGCCGGGCGGGCCTATCGCCATGACATCGAGACCACCTGGCTCGGCATCCCCC
>JADZDV010000604.1 GCA_020850915.1 Chloroflexota bacterium
CGCCGCAGTCGTAGAGGGTGCGGATGTTGAGAGCCTCGACCTTGACGCCCTGCCGCAACAGCACCGCGGCGGCAAGCGTGCTGTCCAGGCCGCCGGAGAAGAGGACCACCGCCCGCGTCATGCCGACCCCACGGCCGCTTGGCCCGCGTCAGTCGGAAGCGTAAGGCGGCGACTGACCGCCCAATTCCGAAAGGGCGTTCCGCGCGGCCCGCTGTTCCGCCTCTTTCTTATTGCGCCCCCAAGCCGCCTGGTAGCAGTTCGACCCCACCTGAGCGGCGATCTTGAAGCACTTGCTGTGGTCGGGCCCCTTTTCGTCGAGCAACTGGTAGTTGGGCGTCGTGCCGTACTGCCGCTGGGCGATTTGCTGGAGGAGCGACTTGTAATTCGCCCCCAGCTCGCCCCCCACTGCCCGCTCGATCTCCGGCTCCATGTGTCGCAAGATGAATGCCCGGGCCGCCTCCATGCCGCCGTCGAGATAGATCGCCGCAACCAGCGACTCGAAGACGTCGGCCATGAGCGAGGGAGGGATCGTCGGGTGCGTTGTCATTCCCTTGCCCAGGATAAGGAACTCATCCATTCCCAGGCCGCGGCTGATCTTCGCGCAGGTCTGCCGGCTGACGGCGATCGACTTGATCCGCGTGAGGTCCCCCTCCAGATAACCGGGGTACTGGTGGTAGAGCAATTCGCAGACGATCGCCCCGAGCACGGCGTCGCCCAGGAATTCCAGCCGCTCGTTGGAACTGAGCCGGTGGTCGGCCCCCGAGGCGTGGGTCAGGGCGGACCTCAAGAGGCCCACATCCCGAAAGACGTAGCCGATGCGGTCCTGGCAGGCCCCCAACAGCGAGTTAAGGTCCGTGTCCCGCTCGGGATGCACTTCCGACGACATAACCACGCCTTCCGACCCCGCCCCGCCCCCCGAGGCTTTCAACCGAACGTAAAGCTAACCATCGGTTGCATTTTTGTCAATCCTCGCCTTCGGCGGCGCTAGGTGCGAGGGGGCGGCCGTTCATCGACTGGCGAGCACTGCCCGGACTGAACCCTATCGCCGGATGCCCGTCGGGCGGGTGGGACTACCCCGACCACGTGGATTCGGGGGACGACAACGATGATTCGGTCGCGGAGATGTCTCCATTGCACTGCCGGTGCCGAGACAAGCGCCAGACCTTCATTGATCAACTACCGGCCCATTGATTC
>JADZDV010000182.1 GCA_020850915.1 Chloroflexota bacterium
CAGACGCTGGTGGACCTGGACGGGGAGAGCTATGAGGTGTGGTTTGTGGACCTGACGGAGCAGACAGCGCAGGAGTCGCAGCGGCGGGGGCGGACGGCGCGGGCGGTGTGCCACCTGGTGGAGGCGAGCTAGCACAGAACTGAGGCTCTGGCTCGCGGTCTAGCGACGGACCGCCCGGCTGGAGCGGGAGGCGGAGCGGAGGGGTGATGGGTGTCGAGAATGGCAGGGGTCTGGTCGGCCACGAGCAGCGGCTGGCGCTGGTAGACGCGCTGGCCCGCGAGCTGGAAGCGAAGTTCGGCCCTGGCATCCTCTACCGGCTGGCTCGGGCACGGCCGAAAGTGGGCGCGGTGGCGCTCTCGACAGGCTCGGTGCGCCTGGACGGCGCCACGCGGCTGGGCGGTGTGCCCCGAGGCCGGCTGACCCTGCTCCGTGGCGGCGCCTCGTCTGGCAAGACCACGCTCGCCTACCACCTGCTGGCCGAGGCGCAGCGTGGTGGCGGGCTGGCGGCGCTCATCGACGGCGAGGGCGCCGCCGATCTGGACGCCATGCAGGCCTGCGGCGTGGACACCGCCGACCTCATTCTGGCCAGCCCTGACGACGCGCACGAGGCGCTGGAGATGGTGGAGATCCTCGTGCGCTGCCAGGCGCTGGACGCCGTGGTGGCGACGGAGCTGCCCCCCGCGCGGGCTGGCCTGCTGGCGCTCGGCCTCCGCCGGCTGAGCGTCTGGCTCAAAGATGCGCCGACGGCCGTGGTGGTGGTAGTTGACCTGGACAGGACGCGCCCTGGCTGGCGCCGAGCCCGGGAGCCCCTGCCGGCCGTGCCGCACGCGGCCAGTCTGATCGTGGAGCTGCGGCAGCTCCGGCCGCTGTTCGGCCCCGGCGGCGAGGTGCGCGGCCTGCGGGTGCGGGCGGAGGTCGTCAAGAACCGCCAGGCGCCGCTGAGTCCGCCGGTCGAGCTGGAGGTCACCATCGGCCGCGGCCTGCGACGCGCCGCCGAAGCGCTGGAGCTGGGGCTGGAGCAGGGCCTGCTCAATCGCACGCCCCAGGGTGTTGTCTGGGGCGAGCTTGATCTCGTGCTCGGACGCGGTCCGGACGGGGCCCTGACCACCCTGGAGCGAGAGCCGGAGCTCGTCGGGAGGCTGCTGGATGCTTGCCTGCGTCTGGCTTGAAGTCCCGCCGCCAGGAACGGCGCCCGGCGCGCTGGCGCGGCTTCTGCGCGCGCTCGCCACCTGGAGCCCGGTCCTGGAGCCGGAGGACACGCCCAGCTTTCGCGGCGCGTACGTGGACGCGCGCGGGCTGGAGCTCCAGCGCTTCTTGCGCGGCGTCCGCCGCCAGGTCTCTCAGCCAGAGCCGCCCGATGCCTGGCCGGCGGGCGAGGACGACCCGCCCGGCGGGGCGACCGGTCCGCTGCACCTCCGCACCGGTCTGGCGAAGAATCGGCTGGTAGCGAAGCTGGCCGCCCTCGCGGCGCCGCCGGGACGCTGGCGAATGGTGGAGCCGGCCGCCACCCGCGCCTTCCTGGAGCCGCTGCCGGTCACCCTGCTGCCCCTTGCCGACGAGACGCGGGAGCGGCTGAGCCTGCTCGGCATCCGGACGATCGGCCGTCTGCTGCGGCTGCCGCGCGCGGCGCTCGGCAGCCAGGTCGGGCCGGACGCGCTGGCCGCGGCGCGGGCGCTAGAGGCCGAAGGCGAGCTGCTGCGCTCCTGGCGGGGCGACGCCTGGCTGGCCGGCGAGGCGGAGGTGGACGGGCTGCTGGAGACCCGGGCGCAGCTTGGCCTCATCCTGGGGCCGCTCCTCACCCGGCTGGTGGACGAGCTGCGGGAGCGCCGAGCTGGCGCCCAGACCGTGCGGGTGCGGGCGGCCGGCCGGGATCGCCGCTGGCGAGAGCGCCGCGTCTACCTGACTGAGCGCACCGCCGAGCTGGACAGCCTGCTGACCGCGGCCGAGCAGCTCGCGGAGGCGCTGGCCGGAGAGATCGTCACGCCTGAGACGGTCCTCCGCGGGCCGGAGCGGCTGGAAGTGGCGCTGGGCGACCTCGGCAAGCTGGCCAGCCGCCAGCCCGGCCTGTTCGAGGCGCAGCACCGGCGGGCGCTGGCCGCGCCGGCTCTGGCCGAGCTGCGGGCGCGCTTCGGCAGCCGCGTCCAGGTCGGTGCCGGGATGGCTCGCCATGCGCCGCTACGCTGAGCCGCGGCCGGTCCAGGTCTGGCTTGGCCGGGACGGCCAGCCAGTCTGGATCCACTGGCTGGGGCGGCGGGAGCGGGCGCGCGTCTGCAATACCTGGCAGATCGAGGGCGCCTGGTGGGACGCCGGCGAGGCCCGCCGCCCGGACGGCCGCACGCCAGGCGACGAGCCGCGCGTCTACTACAGCCTGCTCACCGCCTCCGGCGCCCTGCTGACCGTCTACGAGCTCGCCGGCCAGTGGCTGCTCGAGCAGGTCGCCGATTGAGCGCCCGGCAGGCCAGACCCAGGTCGTCCAGAACATCGCCCTCGCCGGCCTACGTCGAGCGGCACTGCCACTCGAACTTCTCTTTCCTGGAAGGGGCCTCCCATCCGGAAGACCTGGCGAAACGGGCCGTCGAGCTGGGCCTGGCCGGACTGGCCGTGACCGATCGCCACGGTCTGTACGGAGCGGTGCGCTTCAGCAAGGCGATGGCGGACCTGGGCCTGCCCGGCATCGTCGGGGCCGAGGCCCACGTGGCCCTGGAGGGCGAGCCGGGCGCGGCGGGGGCTGGAGCGGTCGGACAGGCCACGCCGGCGCTGGTGCTGCTGGTGGAGTCCGAGGCGGGCTACGCGGCGCTCAGCCGGCTGCTGACCCGGGGCCAGATGGCCGGCGCCAAGGGCGCCCCGCGCCTCGCCTGGGACGACCTCGCCGTGGCGGCCGAAGCGCGCGGGCTGGTCTGCCTGTCCGGCGGCTGGCAGGGCGCGCTGGTCGCCGCGCTGCGCGCCGGCAATCGCGCGCTGGCGCGGCGGCGGGCCGAGCGGCTGCGCGACCTCTTCGGACCGGGCCGCTTCTGGGTGGAGCTACAGCACCACCGGCGACCGGAAGACCGCCGCCTGATCGCGGAGCTGACAGAGCTGGCCGAGCAGCTTCGCCTCGGCGTCGTGGCCACCAACGGCGTGCTCTACGCCGACCGGGCCGCCCGGCCGCTCCAGGACGTCCTGACCTGCATCAAGCACCACACCACCCTGGACGGAGCCGGGCCGCTGCTCAAGCCGAACGCCGAGTACGGCCTGAAATCGCCGGCTGAGATGGCCGCCCTCTTCCCTCATCAGCCCGCGGCGATCCGCAACACCACCCTGGTCGCCGAGCGCTGCGCCTTCCGTCTGGAGAATGTCGGCTATCGCTTCCCGGCCTTCCCCGTGCCGGAGGGCGAGACGCCGTTCAGCTACCTGTACGCCCTCTGCCAGGCCGGCGCGCGCCAGCGCTACCACCCGATCGAGCCGCGCGTCTCGAAGCAGCTCGCCCACGAATTAGAGCTGATCCAGAAGCTCGGCCTGGCGGAGTACCTCCTGATCGTCTGGGACATCATGCGCTTCGCGCGCGAGCGCGGCATCCTGGCCCAGGGCCGCGGCTCGGCCGCCAACTCCGTGGTGGCGTACGTCCTGGGCATCACGAACGTCGATCCGATCAAGCTGGATCTGCTGTTCGAGCGCTTCCTCTCCGAGGAGCGCCAGGGCGCGCCGGACATCGACGTGGACTTCGCCAACAAGGACCGCGAGCAGGTCATCCAGTACGTCTACGAGCGCTACGGCCGCGCCCACGCGGGGATGGTCTGCGAGGTGATCTCATACCGCCCTCGCTCGGCGATCCGGGACGTGGGCAAGGCGCTCGGCCTGTCGCTGGAGGAGGTGGACCGCCTGGCGAAGGCCGTGGACCGCTACGGCCCGATCCCGGAAGAGGACTACCCTGGCGCCAACAGCGTGAGCCGCTACGGGAGTGAGCAGGATGATGGGGGCTCAAAGAACGGGAGGGGCCCAAAGGACGCGAGAGAGGGCCCGCACGGCCGGGACGTCCAGGACGGCCGGGACAGCCGGGACGGCCGGGGCGGCGGGAAGGGCCGGGAGGGGGTGGGCGCGGGTGGAAGGGGCGCGCTGTCGCCGCTGCGGGCTGTGGATCCGCGGCTGGGGCCGCTGGTGCAGCAGATCCAGGGCTTTCCCCGCCACCTCGGCATCCACGTGGGCGGGATGATCGTCACGCGCGAGCCGCTGGAGGAGGTGGCGCCGCTGGAGCGCGCCACCATGGCCGGCCGCACGGTGATCCAGTGGGACAAGGACGACGTCGAGGCGATGGGGCTCGTCAAGATCGACCTGCTCGGCCTCGGCATGCTTTCCCTGCTCCAGGACGCCCTGAAGCTGGTCCAGGAGCATGAAGGCCACACGATCGATCTCGCGGCGCTCAGCTTCGACGATCCCGAGATCTACGACATGCTCTGTCGGGCGGACGCGGTGGGTCTCTTCCAGGTGGAGAGCCGGGCCCAGATGAGCACCCTGCCGCGGCTGAAGCCGCGCACCTTCTACGACCTGGTCATCGAGATCTCGCTCATCCGGCCCGGGCCGATCCAGGGCGGCTCGGTCCACCCCTACCTGCGGCGGCGGGCCGGCCTGGAGCCGGTGACCTATCCCCACCCGAAGCTCCAGCCCGTCCTGGAGAAGACGCTGGGCGTGCCGCTGTTCCAGGAGCAGGGCATGCGCCTGGCGATCGCCGCGGCCGGCTTCTCGCCCGGCAAGGCCGATCAGCTCCGCCGCGCCATGGGACACAAACGCTCGCGCGAGCGGATGGCCGAGCTATACGACGACTTCCTGCAGGGGATGGCGGCCAACGGCATTCCGGAGCGCGTGGGGCGCCAGGTCTGGAAGCAGCTCTCCGCCTTTGCCGACTACGGCTTTCCGGAGTCGCACGCCGCCTCCTTCGCCCTGATCGTCTACGCCTCGGCCTACCTGAAGCGCTACTACCCGGTCGCTTTCTACTGCGCCCTGCTGAACAACCAGCCGATGGGCTTCTACCCGCCCGCGACGATCGTGGGCGATGTCCGCCGGCACGGCGTCCGGATCCTGCCGGTGGACGTCCAGCGCAGCCGAGCGGACTGCACCGTCGAGCAGGGGGCGCTGCGGCTGGGGCTGCGCTACGTGAAGGGCATCGGCGAGAGCGTC
>JADZDV010000183.1 GCA_020850915.1 Chloroflexota bacterium
AGGCATTCCTCGCATGCATTCTCGAGCGCCTCGACGGCGATCGTCACCCTGTCTCCCTCCCCCGGTAGGACCCTCAGCGTATACCCATCCGCCTCGAACCCCTCACGCAACGGCTCCAGCGCCACATCCACCGCCCCGAGATCAACGCTCACTTGCCTCTCCTTTCAAGAACCATGCGAAGCCCGAACCACCGACGACTGTTTTCCAGCGACCGGCCGCGTACCGGAAAGCCGGCCACAACGCAACCTGTCATCCTGAGCGCCAGCGAAGGATCACGCGGTTGCGTACCACCTTCTCGGAGTCGACAATCCTTCGAAACGGCAGGGTGTGCACCGGGCACCATTGCGTCGACACGACCAACAATGGATCGCACACCACCGCACACGGGCAATGAAGCCATGGTGGGCGGAGCCCACCCTACGATTCTTGCCTGGTCCGGCTCCGTCCGCCGGTCTCCCGCGGCGTGGTCCTTCGCTTCGCTCCGGCATGACAGGGAGGGGACGCTCCGGGATGACAGGGAGGGGCGCTCCGGGTGACAGATTGTTTCGCGGCTTCGCGTGAGCCCGTCCTCCTCACCCCGCCGACTTGCTCCGCCGCCTGCCGCCTGCCGTCTTCCCCTCCTCCAGCGGCGCGCCGAAGAGCTGCATCTGCTGTGACCGCGGGTCGGCGAACAGCTCCGCGAACTTCTCTTCGCTGAACGCGCGCGAGAAGCGCTCGCAGTACGTCTTCCTGAGTCGTTTGACGTAGTGCTCCGGATCGTAGTCCGTCGCCAGCTCGTCCTCCAGCAGCTTCTTCTTCTTGTCGCTGCCCTGGTAGTACGTCACCCGCTCGTTGACCTGCCACTCCTGACGCCCCGCCGCCAGCAGCACTTCGTACTGCTCCTCGCGCCGATTCGCCTTACGGTACTGCTCCACCGTCTTCGTCAGGGTGATCCGGGTGGATAGGTCCCGGGCCGGCAGGGCTCGCGCGCGAAGCTGCTCCACCACCTCCAGGAACAGCTCGCGCACCCGCGCCTCGTCGCCCCGCAGCACCGGCTCGGCCGCCCGCTCCACGAACCGCTCGCCGTACGGCTCCAGCTTGCTCGAGCGGAACGCCGAGCCGACGATCCGCACCCGCCCGCCGTAGTCCAGCAGGATGTAGTTCTTCTCCTTGTAGGAGTACATCCGCTGGTAGCGGCCGTCGTGCTCGATCGTGATGCCGTCCGGCAGGGCCGCCGAGATCTCGTCCACCAGCACGTGCTCGTCCGCCTCCGCCCAGCCGTCTGGCACGGAGAAGAGCACGCCGTCCGTGTCGGCCTCCAGCAGGCTCAGGCCCCGCCGCTGAAGCTCCGCCAGGACCAGCGTCAGGACATCCCGTCCGCGACGGGTCACCTCGGACGCCGCGTGGAGATCGCCGAACAGCGCAAAGCTCGTCCCCAGCGTTCCGTAGAACGAGTTGATCAGCACCTTCATGGCACCCTGCAACGCGTTGTGGAACGCCTGCTCCTGCCCGGGCGGACTCTGCCGCGCGTGTCGCTTGTGCCGCAGTCGCAGCCGGGTGAGCTGCTCCAGCAGCTTCAGGAACACCCCGGCGCTATCGCTGGCGGGGGCGATCCGGTAGGCCAGCATCAGGCTTGGGTACAGCGAGGCGATGTCCGCCTTGACCACGTTGCGGGCCAGCCCGCTGGCGAACAGCTCGGTGTGACCGCCGGCGTAGGCGGCGCCCGCCGCGCTGCCCTTCGGCAGGGCGTGGCCCGCCTGGAGGTATGCCCGCACCAGCAGCGGCTCGATCAGTCCCTGCGCTGTGCCGGAGGTCGCGACCCGCTCATACGGCCGTGGCACCATCGACGCCAGCGCGAAGCTGGCGCCCATGAGCAGGCGGGAGAGGTCGTCCACCTCCTCCACGTCGTGCGAGGCGTAGCGGCGCACCCGCTCCGGATCCGTCTGGAAGGTCGGCCAGATCTCGGCGCCCGGCACGTACTCCCGATCGTTCCGCTTGAACCCGAAATACTCCGCCGCCTGCTTGAGTCCCCGGTAACGCAGGTCCCGGTTGATCGCGCTGAACCGCTTCACGGCGTGGAGCGTGTCGACGATCTCTCGCCCGGCCAGTGCGTAGCGTGTGAACGACTCCGACCGCTCGCCGACTTTCAGGCTGTCTGGGATCGCCGCGAAGGTGCTGCCGTCCCGTCCCAGCCCGAGCGGCACTTTCAGCGCCGCGGCGCGCCGGATCAGAAACGGGATGTCAAAGTCGAAGACGTTGTGGTTCTCCAGCACGTCCGGGTCGCGCTCCCGCATGAGCGCCACGAAGCGCTCCAGCAGCCGCCGCTCGCTCTCGTTGTCCAGCGTACCTCCAACGTCCAGCACCTCCGTGAAGCCGTGGTTATCCCGCAGGGAGACCATGAAGATCCGGTCCCGCCGGTTGTCCAGCCCGGTCGTCTCGAGGTCGAACTGCAACCGGTGGATGTCGTCATAGGTCAGGCCCTTGAAATACGTTCGGCCGGACCAGCTCAGGTACTGCTCGGCGGCCGAGCGCACGTAGACGACGTCCCGCAACGGCGCCAGGTCGGACGCGCGCGCCGCGCTGAGCTCGCGATGGCGGTCCCGAAGGGCGAGATCCACCTCGGCCAGCCGGTCGGTGACCACGAGATAGCGGTACGCCCCTGGCCCCTGCAGCTCGAGCCAGGCGAGCCCGCCGGGCGGCTCGGTCAGGCCCGGATCGAGCGGCGATGTCTCCATTCGCGTGGCGCCGAGCCCTTCCAGCAGCCTCTGGTCGGAGACCAGCAGCCAGTTGGGGAAGCGGACGCGCTCTTCGGTGACCAGCCCGTCGAGCCGGCGCCAGACGATCGCGTTGCCCTGGCGGTCGGCGAAGACCGAGACGATGCCGGGCGTCGGGTCGTGCCCGAAGAGCAACGCGTCAACCGGCGCGGCCATGGCCGCGCCGGTCTCACGCTCAGACGAGACGGTCGGGTCGGTCAACGCGAATCGCTCCCTCCCTCGCGGCGGACATGCCCGGGCGAGCGCCCTCAGCCCGGAGCGCCCCATCGTACCAGGCGACCTCGTCAGCAGAGAGCATCGTAGCCTCAGCCGTCAAGCGGGTGACGCCCTGCCCAGGCTGAGCTGGTCCTTAAGGATGGCTCCATCCTTCATGACGAGGCGCACACGACCCAGCGCAGACAGGTCGACCAGCGGGTCGCCGTCGACGACCACCAGGTCCGCCAGCTTCCCGGTTTCGACAGTGCCCAGGCTGGCCTGCTGGCCGAGCGCCTCGGCCGCGACGCGGGTGATCGACTGGAGGACATCCATCGGAGCGAGGCCAGCCTCGCGCAGGAGCTCCAGCTCCAGGACGGTGTCTTTCCCGACGGGGTGGAACTCCCCGCTCGAGTCGGTGCCGAACGCGAGCGACACTCCAGCGTCTAGCGCTCGCCTGACGCTCTCGCGGTGCGGCGCGAGAACCTCGCGGGAGCTGGCGACCATGTACGGAGGCAGGCCGAGCGCTGCTCCGCGGTCCACCGCGCAGCGATAGACTGACAGGGTTGGCACAAGCACAGCCCCGCGCTCGGCCATCATGCGGGCCGCCTCGTCGTCCAGGAACACGCCGTGCTCGATCGTGTGGGCGCCTGCCCGCAACGCCTCCTTGATCCCCAGGGTGCTCACGGCGTGAACGCAGGTCTTCAGCCCAGCGCGCGCCGCCTCGCGCACGGCGGAGCGGATCTCGTCCTCGTCAAGCTGAGCCGACGCGGCCACCTGAGAGGGCGAGGCCGCCCCGCCGGTCCCGTACAGTTTGACCCAGTCGGCGCCTGCCTTCACCGTCTCGCGCGCCCCTTTGCGAAGCTCCTCCGGTCCGTCGCACTCGCGGGCTCCCCAGCCGGAGCCCTGGCCGCCAGTCATACACAGCGCCCGGCCGCTGGTCAGGATGCGTGGACCGCGTAGCTGGTTGCTCGCACACAGCTCGCGGAGCGCGAAGATCCCGCTCCCACGCGCTCCGCAGTCGCGTACCGTGGTCAGACCGGCCTCGATAGCCAGCGCGGCACTGACCGCACCGTAGAGCGCCTGCTGGACGTCATCCATCGCCCGAGTCGAACGGCCGCCCAGCAGGTGGACGTGGCAGTCGATCAAGCCCGGCAGGATCGTCCCGCCGCCAGCGTCCACGACGGCATCAACGGGCGTCGAACACGGCGGTCCGGCCGTCTGACCGACCGCGGCGATCCGCCCATCCTCCACCAGCACCGCGGTCTCGGCGACCGGGGGCTTTCCAGTCCCGTCGATGAGCCGTCCGTTCCGGATCAGAGTTCGCACGCCGTTCCCCCCGAGATCAATGGACCATCGCGCCGGCCCGGACGGTCAGCACCGGTCGCAGGCGCCGGTGGGCGGTGAGCGTCTGGCCTTCAACATCGTGCAGAGTGACGTCTACTGCCTCGTCGGCCAGGACAGCCACGTCCGCGCAGGCGCCGGGCCGTAGCGTGCCGATCTGGCCCTCCCGTTTCAGGAACGCGGCCGGGCTGCTGGTGGCCATCCGCACCACCTCCTCCAGCGGTACACCAAGGGCCATCAGCTTGGTCATATACTGTGGCAGGCTGTACTCAGGATCGACCGCTGTCCCCCGCGCGATGTCCGTGCTCAGGAAATCGGGCAGGAACCCCTGCTGGATGACTCGCCGGGCCGCCTCGAAGCCAAAGTTCATCCGTCCGTGAGCCGCGTCGAACAGGATGCCGCGCGCTCGGGCCTCGCGCACCTGGGGCCAGAGGCGGCCATGGTCGTCCAGCGCGCCATGGCGCCGCCCGGTCAGGATGTGGGTGATGACGTCTCCCGGCCGGAGCTGCTCCAGAATCTCCGGGAGCGTCTCGAAGCTCTCGCCGAGGTGGATCATGACTGGCAGGCCCGCCAGCTCAGCCGCGCGGAGCACGCGCTCAAAGGCCGGCCTGAACGGCCCCGCGCAGACGTAGCCGCTGGCACGGGCCTTGATGCCGACGATCAGGTCCCGGTGCTGGACCGCGACTTCTGCCGTTCGTTCTGGATCGACGAGCTGCAGGTGCTGCAGCTCGCCGGCATTGCTGTCGATCAGGCCGATCGTGGCGATGTTCAGCCAGGCGAACAGCCGTGTGCGGCTCGGTTCGGCGACCAGCCTCCGCCATGCCTCGAAGGCGCCGGCCCCCGTCGAGCCCGCGTCCACCGCGGTCGTTGTACCACGCTGCAGACAGCACTCGTCCGGAGCGCAACCCTGGCCGAAGCCAGGAAAGAGGTGGGCGTGCAGGTCGATCAGCCCTGGCAGGACGAGCCGGCCGCTCACATCCACCGAACGCGCGGCCTCCTCTGTCGTGAGCCGGTCGACCAGGGCTGCCACGCGCCCACCCTGGATCAGGACGTCACGGCGGGCATGGATGCCTAGAGAGGGATCGATCACCGTCCCGCCGACCAGGGCCAGGTCGAAGGTCATCGGGCGCCTCGTCACACGCCTGGTGCCGGTTGACTCCGGACGTCAGCGGACGCCTCCGGCCTCACGCTTGCCCGGACCAGGTCACGTAATCCAGGTTGTTCTCGAACATCGTGCCCGTCAAGGTTGGCCACTCACCG
>JADZDV010000184.1 GCA_020850915.1 Chloroflexota bacterium
GTCTCCAGGCAGCGGCGCGAACGGTGTCGCGCCTACGTCCACGCCGCTCCCCATCCGCCAGACGGGGCGCAGTGCCATCGCTGGCTTGATCTATTTTGACGCCAACGCGAACGCCCGGCCGGACTCGGGCGAGCGGGTCATCATCCATTTCGAGGTCAAGATTGAGCAAGACGGCGCGGAGCTGGTGGTCAAGACGAACGATAGGGGCTACTACCAGGTTGACAACCTGCCCGCCGGCAGCTACCTTGTGACACCACAGTCGCCGCCGGGATTCGGCACCAGCGGCACCTCGTACGACCGTGAAGTGGTCCTGGACGGGAGGAACTCACGCCGCGACGTGGACTTTGGCATCATGCGCGGCGGACTCGCGAAGACGCCAACGCCCGGCATCGCCCTGCCAGCGCCGCCAGCGATCGCCGCACCCAGGACGCCAACGCCGCTGCCGACTATCCCCCCGGTCGCCATTGTCACACCGCTTGCAACACCCGCGCCGGCCGCGCCTGATACGGCTTCTTCGCCGCTGGCGGGGCCGTCCGGCGGTCCCGCCAGCGGCTCATCCGGCTCCGTAAGCGGCTCGTCAGCAGCCAGTGGCGCAGCGGTCGCCCGCCAGCAGGCCGTCGCCGCTCCGACAGACACGCCTCTCCAGGTGGCGCCGGCGACCGCGACCAGCGTGCCCACTGGCACGCCGGCGCCCACCCGCACGCCGTCTGCTATGGACGGACAGCTCGCCGCCTCTGAGCGCGCCCGGGCTGCGCTCGGCTCACCAGGCGAACCGAGGCTGAACAGCGCGAAGGGCCCGGACGCAGTCCTCCTGGACGTGACGTTCCGCACCGCGCAGGACGGATCCGAGTACTCGGATACCAACTCGGGCGTGGCTGCCCTCGCCATGGCGATGGACTCCTACGGGTTCTCCGTGCCGACTGCCGACCTCCGCTCGCTGGCGAACGAGCTGGACCGGAATTACGACGTCGGAGAGCAACCGAGGATTGACCTGCTCTCGCGCGTCGGCCAGACGGCGGGGCTGCGGAGCGTCGGCCTCTACCAGGGCGCCCGCCTGGCGCTCTGGACGGCGGACGGCGTGCGCGAGAAGCTCAGGGCCGGCTACCCGGTCCTCACGATGTTGCGGCCACCGAACCTCGCGGGGCCGGCCGAAGCGGACCGCGAGCACTACGTCCTGTTCATCGGCTACGAGGGAGCTGACCTGATCTATCACGATCCAACCTACGCCGACGAGAGTGGCGCGCGCCGTCGGATTCCATCGGAGCTGCTCCTGCAATCCTGGATGGACAGCCCGAACTCGTCGCGCGCGGCGGGGTTGGCACTTGGCCGTTCCGAGCTTGGCCTGTTTGCTGTCCCGGCCGACCTCAAGGCGGCCGCACGCTCGCCGGAGCAGGCGCTGGGTCTGACGCCCGTCGCGCTCCCAACCAGCGGGGCGGCGGCGTCCGCGGCGCTGCTCCCACTCAGGCCGAATGCGGACCTTTCGCTCCAGGCGGTCGTGGAGGTTCCCGCGCCGAGCCCGGATGGCCCACTCTCGCCGGGAGCCTTCGGCTTACCGCCCTTGCACCCGCTGATGCTGGCGTTCTTCGGCGTCGCGGCTCTCGTTGCCGCGAAGGTTGTCGCTGGTCTGATCTTCGAGTAGTCGGTCGCCGCGGTCATGCGACGGGTGCCACTACACCGCGTTGGCCGCTCTGGGACGGTCCAGGGTAGTGAGCAGGTCGCGCGGCTGGCGTACGTGCGCCGCTGCCCACTGCGCGACCTCGCGCTCCTGAGTGAACACGATCACCTGTCGATCCTGACTGACGGCGTGCAGCGCCTCGAGGATCCTGGTCGTTCGCTCTGCGTCACACTGCACCGTGACGTCGTCGAGCACGAGAGGGCACGCCTCGCCGGGGCGGGTCAGGTGCTGTGCGAGGGCAACCCGCAGCAGCAGGTAGATCTGCTCCGCGGTGCCGCGAGACAGCAGCCCAGCGTCTCGCCAGCGGGCATCCTGGCCGGCGACCCTGACCTTGAGATCTCGGGGATCGATCCGCACGTCGACATAGCGGTCCGCGGTCACGGACGGCAGCCAACGGCGCACTGAGGCGGCGAGTCGCGGCGCGATGTCGCGGTGCACACGCTCCTGAGCACGCTCGAGGAACTCGCGGGTTGAGGTGAGGGTCCGCTCGAGGTCCAGGATCCGCGCCAGCTCCGCCGCGGCCGCCGCCTGCTCCTCTTCAGCCTCGGCGACCGAGGGGACCTGGCTCGCCCGTGCATGCGTCGCCCCGCGCGCTTCGGCGACGGCCTGCTCCAGCTCGCGCAACTGCCTGGAGAGCGCGCTACGCCGCTCGTCGAAACTGGCGACCTGCTGGGCTGCCACGATCTCCGCGGGGTCTAGCTCCAGGGAGAGCTGGGACGCGAGACCAGCGCGCCGCTGGCACTCCGCCTCGAGCTGCTCGAAGGTCTGCTCCCCGAGCGCGCTCTGAAGCGCCGTCCAGCGCTCCTGTAGCTCGGCTTGCTGGTGGAGCCTCGCGGTTCGCAGTTGGAGCCATGCGCGGATCGCTTCGGACGGTTCCTGCGTGGCGCCCCCCGGAACGGGAAGGCGCGCGGCGACCGCCTGGACGGCCTCCGCGGCGCGGGCGCGGCGCAGCCTGGCGTCGGCTGCCGTCGCCTCGAGCCGCTTTCGGTCCTCCAGCTGCGCGGCGAGCTGCTCCCGACGCTGTGCCGCCCTGGCCTGCTCGTCTCGCTCGGCGCAGGCCGTCAGGTACGTGGACATCGCCGCTGCCAGGTCGTCTTCGACCTCGGCGCCGCGGCCGCGTAGCGCTGATCCGAGGTCCGCTTGCGCTCGGGTCAGGCCCTCCACCAGGCCTCGCTCCTGCTCGCCCCAGCAACGACGTGTCTCCTGAGCCGATCGAAGGGCGGCCAGATCGTCAGCCCAGCGCCGCACGGCTTCCGAGTCGGCGTCGAGACCGGCGGCTCTGGCTCGCTCAGTCGCTACGTTGCGCCGTCTCGCCGCTTCACGCGCACTGAACTCCTGCGCTGCCACCGCCGCCTGGAGCATCTCGACCTCCGCGAGCCCCGCGCTCGGACGGCCGCCTCGCGGCCGGGGCAGCAAGAACGCGGCTCCCAGGGCGCCCGCCAGGAAGAGCAGCGCACCAGGGACGACCGCGCCGGCTGCCGCGAGGAGCAGGCCGAGGACTGCCAGGCCGGCCGCGGCGATCGCCGGAGGAGTGACCGTCGGGCCTCGGGAGCGCGCTGCCGTCCGCGCTCGCTCCAGCCGTTCGACGAGGGCTGGATCGACGCCTGGCTGAGGCGCGGACAGCTCGTGCGCGATATCTCTCAGCTCCGCTTCGCTCAGACCGCCGGCCTGCACCGGGTCAGGCATCGGGATAGGACGCTCCCGGTGCTGCGCCAGCAGGCGCTCGGCAACGGCGAGGCTTTCGCGCGCCCTGTCGACCGACACGTGGGGCGCGCGGTCCCCGTGCGGCTCCTGGGGCAGCTTGTCGAGCTGAGCCTGGAGCTCAGCGGCGCTCGGTCCAGGGAGGTCCGAGGACTCCGGGCGTTGTTGCCAGGACTGAACGGCTGCCTCGGCTTCGCGGGCCAGCGCGTCGTCGTCCACGAGAGGCGGTGGTGGGCCAGTGGGGAGCTGGCCGCGCAGCTCGCGAGCGCGCTCGAGCCGCCGCGACCAGGCGATCGCTTCAGCCGCCGCCTGCGCGGCCTCGAGCACTCGGAGCTGCCGCCGGACGCCCGTCGCCTCGTCGTCCAGCCGGTCGGCTGTCGCCACCAGGGCCAGGTAGCAGTCGTGCTCCGACCGGGCGTCCTGGAGCCCCTGTCGCGCTGCCTCCACGCGACGGCGCGCTCGCGGTAAGGGGCGCGAGCTGTTCGCACGATCCAGCCCGACGCTCTTCTGGAAGAAATCAGCGATGTTCGCGAGCGCCTGTGCCGCCGTGGCATCCGTGCCGGCGGTGGCCGCCGCTCGCTGGAGGTGCTCCTGGAGCAGCTCGGGGTGCTCTGGCACGGCCAGCAGGTCTGCCTGCTGAACGCACGCCGTGGCCAGAAAAGAGCGACGGTCCAGATCCAGCCAGCGCGAGCCGTCCGGCGCGCCATCGTGCATCACTTCGGCCGAGTAATCGCGGCCAAAGTCGGCGTCCGTCGCCGAACAGGCGACACGGCCATCCAGGTCGTGTCGAAGCTCGACCCGCCGGCCGTCCGCCAGCGCGACGATCGTGCTGACCTCCCACGCTCCACCGTCCCACGGCTGGTGGCGCTCGCGAAACAGCCGGTCCTCGGCGGAAGTGCCGCGACCCCGGCGGAGGCCGCACAGGCCCGCGTAGAGGGCGGCGTGCCAGGTGGACTTGCCGGCTTCGTTGAGGCCGTAGACCACGTTGAGTCCCTCGGCGAAGCAGAGGATCCTGTTCACGAACGGTCCAAAGGCGACGGCCGTCACCGACTCGAAGCGCACGTCAGAGCGCCTCGAGGTCGGCTCGTCCGTCCAGCGCGCGCAGCCCGGTCACCAGGACCTTGCGCCGTTCGTCCTCGGTCAGAGACGCGGCTCGGACGTCTCGTACAAACTGCCCGCGCACCGTGGGCTCCTCGGCCAGCCGGTCGAAGTCGTAGCCGACGTACAGCGAGCCGATCCGCACCTTGAGCGCGTCCAGCGAGCCGTGGCCACGCTCGAGATCTCCAGCGTTCAGATCCACGGCTGAGTTCAGCTCGCCCTGGAGGGTGACACGCGCCACCCCCTCGCGGCTTGCCAGGAGCCGGGCCAATCGGTCGCGGACCTCCTGGGCGCTGGAGCAGCCCGTAAGATCAAGGGGCAGGTCGTGCGCCTCGGTCACGCCGACGTGATGTCGCTCTCGACGCACGGTCCCGTCGGGCAGCACAGCGACCACGACGGCGCCGCGCGGTCCATCTTCGCCGAACGTCAGCGGATCTGGATTGCCGGGATAGGTGTAGCGCTCGGCGTCTCGTGGTCGGTGGAAATGCCCGAGCAAGGCGTGGTCCAGCCCGGCCTCCTCCACCTGACGCGGCCAGAACGGCGCGTGTGGCTGCTTGCCCTCGTCCTGCTCGCCAAGCCAGGTCCGCTCCGAGCCGTGGAACAGCGCCAGGTTGATTCCGCCACGGTCCGTCCGGAAGCTGTCGAGGAAGCCGGGGGTGTTGGCGGGCGCGGCGTGCGCCGCGCCCCAGAGGGTCAGGCCGTCCGTCAGCGCGACGGGCTCCAGGCGAGCTTCCCTGAAGACGTGGACATTCGGCGACCAGTCAACCTGGCGGTACAGGCTGGTGGGTCCGTACCAGTCGTGATTGCCCGGCGCCAGGAAGACGGAGGTTGGCGCAAGCTCGGCGAAGGTGGAGCGCAGGAACGCCGCTGTGTCCGGCGTGAAGCGCTCCTGTTCGTAAAGGTCGCCGCCACAGAGCAGGGCGTCCGCCTGCACCCTTGCCGTGAGGCTCACGATGTTGCGCAGCGTGTCACGCTGCGCCTGGCGGCGTCGGCGCGCCCGCTGCTGGTCCGCGCCCAGCCAGGCGAACTGGGCATCCAGGTGCAGGTCTGAGAACAGCACGAGCTTCACGAGCTGAACCTCACGCGCCAAACCAGCCCAGGGCAGCCCGGGTTACTTGTCGCTCGCCAGAACCCCCGCTACGGCCCAGTTCGTCCTAGGAATGTCCGTGAAGACCACGTGGACGGATTCGGCCGAGACGTTGGCGTGTTCCATCACCGCTTCCGTGATCGCCTTAGAAAGGGCGCGCTTCTGGTCCACGCTCCGACCCTCGTACATCTCAACTCTGACCGTGGGCATGGCACTCCTCCAACCAGTTGGACTGGGCTCACTCTAGCGCATCGCACCCCGTCCCGGCACCTCCTGAGATCGGACCGTGCGCTCGCCTCGACGCGGCCCTTCCGCTCCCCCCTTCCCCCTTCACTCGTCACCCTTCCCCCTTCCGCTACCATCCCGGTACGTCGAACGGGACTTCCCAGGAGGGATGGTCGCCACATGCCACGAATCGTCGGACAGTCCGTGCCGCGTGTTGACGGCGCTCTGAAGGTCACCGGCCGAGCTCGCTACGTGGGGGACATCGCCCGTCCAGGTATGCTCATGGGCGGCTGCGCCCGGAGCGTCGTTCCCCACGCGCTCATCCGCCAGATAGACGTCTCTGCCGCGCGGCGCCTGCCCGGCGTTCGCGCGGTGCTGACGGCCCAGGACATCCCGTCGACGCTCGGCGGCCGGCGCCTGCGGGACATGCCGGTGTTGGCACGAGACCGAGTGCGCTTCGTGGGCGAGCGTGTGGCGGCCATCGCGGCGGAGAGCTCCGAGGCGCTCCAGGAGGCGATCTCGCTGGTGACCGTCGAGTACGACGAGCTGCCGGCGGTGTTCGACCCGCTGGAGGCGATGGAGTCGACCGCGCCCGTGCTCCATCCGGAGCTGGATTCCTATCTCGGCCTGCCGCCCGGGCGGCCGGACATCCCGAACGTCCTCGCCTGCGAGCGGCGACAGCGCGGCGACGTGGAGCGGGCGTTCGACGGCGCCTTTCACGTTCGAACGGACGAGTTTTCGACCCAGACGATCCACCACGGCTACATGGAGACCCACGCCTGCTTCGCGGAGTTCGATGAGAACGGGCGCTACCGGGTCTGGCTGACGAACAAGATGCCGTTCGCGGCACGCGGCCAGCTCGCGGCCGTGCTCGGTATCGAGGAGCGTCAGATCGTCGTCGAGCCCGCGCCGATCGGGGGCGATTTTGGAGGCAAGGGCTCGCTCATGGACTTGCCGCTCGCCTGCCACCTTGCGCGCGCGACCGGCGCGCCTCTCCGGATGACCATGAGCTACGCCGAGGAGCTGGAGGCGGCGAATCCGCGCCATCCCAGCCGTCTGACGATCACGAGCGCTGTCGATCGCGATGGGCGGATCGTCGCCAGGACGGGGCGGGTGGTCTTCGACAGTGGCGCCTACGGAGCGTTCAAGCCGCGGCCGGACGTCAACCTCGGCGGAGGGCTGTCGCTGGTCGGCCTGTACCGGATGCCGAACTTCCAGGTCGAGATCCTGATGGTCTATACGAACAACGTGCCACGCGGGCACCTGCGCTCGCCGGGTGAGCCCCAGGCGATCTTCGCGCTGGAATCGCACACGGACCTGCTCGCTCGCGATCTCGGCATGGACCCGCTGGAATTCCGTCGGCTGAACGCGCGGCGCGACGGCGACCTCGACACGGCTGGTCACACGCTCCACGCTTCCCACAGCGTCGAAGCGCTCGACGCTGCCGCGCGCGCAATCGGTTGGGGCGACAAACGTGAGGCGGGCATTGGCCGCGGCGTGGCCCTGGCCGAGCACCACACTGGCACGGGCGAGTCGTCGGCGCGCCTCCAGCTCGACGCGGATGGCGGCGTGACCGTCTGGACGGCGATGCCGGATACGGGAACGGGCGCGCACACCGTGATGCAGCAGGTGGTGGCGGAGGAGCTCGGCGCGCCGGTGGAGAGCGTCCGCATCCACCCCGGAGGGACGGACGACCTGCCGACGGACAGCGGCGCCGGCGGCAGCCGCGTGACGTCCGTGGCCGGCCGTGCCGCCCAGGAGGTCGGCCGCCGCGCCCGTCAGCAGCTCCTGAGCCTGCTGGCGGAGTCAGAAGGCTGGCCAGAGGACCGACTGATGCTCGAAGACGGCCTGATTAGCGTGGAGGGCGAGCCCGGCACGAGGTTGTCGTTCGCCCAGGCGGCATCGTCCGCGGTCCGGACGAACGGCGGTCCGATCGTCGTCGAGCACACCTTCGTGGACAACGAGGGCTCGCACGTCGCCACGGTGGCGGTCCAGGCGGCCGAAGTGGCTGTCGATCGCGAGACAGGCCAGGTGAGCGTTCGGAAGGTCGTCACGGTGCACGATCCCTCCACGATCGTCCATCCCGTGGCGCATCAGGGCCAGGTGGAGGGCGGAATGGTCCAGGCGCTCGGCTACGCTGTGATGGAGGAGCTCGTCGCGGATGAGGGGCGTATCACCACACTGAACCTGGCGGACTATCGTCTCCCAACGTCCGCCGACCTCCCTGAGCTGGAGACGGTGCTGCTGCCGGGTTCGGACGGGCCCGGGCCGTTCGAGGCGAAGTCCATCGGCGAGACGAGCAACATTCCGCTCCCGGCCGCTATTGCGAACGCGGTGGACGACGCTATTGGCGTCCGACTGAAGAGCCTTCCGATCACCGCCGAGCGGGTCTGGCAGGCGCTCCAGCAGCGCGCATAGCACGGTCCGCCGCCGCGACACTCGCGTTGACGGGTCGGAAATGCGCCGGCCGGAGCTTCGGCCAGCCTTATAATGGCTCGTGGTGTTCAATCGGTCATGGCGTGAGAACCCGACCTTGCTGCCCGTCGTTCGTTGAGAGCTGTGAAGCAGACACTGCTCGCTGCGCGCCGGGAGGGTATCCATTGGCTCTAGCCGGCAGAGCGCTCGGCGCCCGCACTTCGCCCGATCGACAAGTTGTCAGCCGGCTACGTCGCCTGCGCCTGAGGGTGTGGTTGGAGCGGGTCATCGCGGCGGCCGTCGCCGGCCTCTGCTGGGGTCTTGCCGCGGGGATCGGGTTTGCCCTGGCGCGCATCGTCGAGCCCGCCGTGTTCGTATCGGGCTGGCCGATCGTCACCGTCGCGGCCGGGCTCGTGGTCGGGTTCTTCTGGGGACTGATCCGTCTGCCGACCCTGCAGCAGACGGCGCGCCTGGCCGATCGTCGGCTCTCGCTGCACGATCGCGTCGGAACGGCGCTCGAGCTGGTGCGTGCGAAGAGCGCGGCCACGTTCGCGCAGTTGCAGCTTGCCGATACCGCCAGGATGCTCGGCGAGCGCCGAGCCGGCTGGCCGTCGCCGCTCAGCCTGGCAAGACGGCGCGCGCTCGTCGCGGCGGCGCTCCTGGTGGCCCTTGCGCTGGTCGGCCTCGTGCCACCGCGCGTGCCTGGCGGTGGCACAGCAGGCGGGTCGGCCGGTGTGGCGCCCGACACGGCGGTTGACGAGCCGGATCTCGCCGCGGGGACGACAACCGGAGCGGTCCCACCTGGCAGCGCCACCACCAGACCTTCTGGCGGGCGTACGCAGGCGGTCCTCCAGGTCATCGACCAGCTTCGTCAGCGCAGGCTGGCCGGCAATCTCGACGAGGCGGAGTCCCAGCGGCTCCTTTCGGACGCCAAGGCGCAGTTAGACCGCCATACGGCGGACTCGCGGGCCCAGCGCGCGGGAATGGATCGATTGGCTCAGGCGCTCGACCAGGTCTCTGCCTCGGCTCCCGCGGCCGAGAGTCTCCAGCAGGGCGACTACGCCCAGGGCGCGCAGCAGATCGCCGATCTTGGCCGGAACCTGGATCAGCTCTCCGCGGACGCCAAGAGCCAGTTGTCGCAGGCGCTGCGCAGAGCGTCGTCAGACAGCGCGGCCAATCCTGCCCTGGGGGACCGGGAGCGCCGGGCGGCCGACGCCCTCGCCGGTCGCGACTACCAGACGGCGCAGGCGGCCATGCGCGATCTCGCGGACGAGGTGGCGCGTGAGGGGAACCAGATCGCTTCGCCCGCTGAGCTTGGAAAGGCGCGCGATGAGTTGAACCGCGCGGCTGCGGAGCTGGGGCAGGCTGGGAGCGCGGCAAGCCTGAACGGCGGGTCGGACGACAGCGGAGCTGGCCAGTCGGCAGCGGCACGGTCGGGGGCTGGGAACGGCCCAGGAAACGGCATTGGAACAGGCCCGGGCGGGCGCGGCGGCAATCCGTCGACGAGCCTCCAGGCGGGCGGGTCGTCGCCCCGCCCCTCCGAACAGCCGTCGCGGAACGGCGGGAGCTCCTCCGGTCCTGACACGGTCGGCAAGCCGTCCGCGCGGTTGGACGCCGCGGGGCAGCCGGTCGAGGTCCCAGTTCGCCCGGGCGCTGGCCGGGGCGAGCGGCCGGGCGCGGTTGCGACCGGCGAGCCAGACCAGGTGACAGACGATCTCGGCGGCGCTGATGACCAGACAGCCTCCGCGCCGCTCTACACTGGGCAGGCCGGCGCTCCCAGCGAGCGAACGCTCGTCCTGGGCGACCGGCGCCGAGTGGTGCGTGACTATTTCGGCCAGGCAGCGGGAGGCGGGACGAGGTGATGGTGACAGAGACGCCAGATCAGCTCACGCGGACGGCGAGAGCCCTGGAGCAAGAAGTGGGCAAGGTCATCGTCGGCCAGCAGGCGGCCGTGCGCGGCGTGATCATCGCGCTGCTGGCCGGCGGGCACGTCCTGCTGGAGGGGCTGCCGGGGCTGGGCAAGACCATGCTGGTGCGCACGCTGGCGCAGGCGCTCCGCCTGCGCTACAGCCGTATCCAGTTCACACCCGACCTCATGCCGTCCGACGTTACGGGGACCAACATCATCGCCGACGACGGCGCTGGTCACCGAGGCTTCGTGTTCCAGACTGGGCCGATCTTTGCCAACCTGATCCTGGCAGACGAGATCAACCGCGCTACACCGAAGACGCAGTCGGCCTTGCTGGAGGCGATGCAGGAGCACACCGTCACCGTCGCAAACATCGGCCACGCGCTGCCGAGCCCGTTCTTCGTGCTCGCCACCCAGAACCCGATCGAGATGGAAGGGACGTACCCGCTGCCGGAGGCTGAGCTGGACCGCTTCTTCTTCAAGCTCATTGTCCGCTACCCCAACCGTCAGGAGCTGCACGAGATCCTGCGTCGGACGACGGGCGACAGCCAGGAGATT
Organism: Chloroflexota bacterium; assembly: GCA_020850915.1. The sequence goes on from JADZDV010000184.1 coordinate 10,669, forward strand.
GTCCAGCCGGTGGCAGACGGCGCCGCTCTCTCACACCTCCAGGCGCTGGCTCGGGAGGTCCCGATCGCCAGCTATCTGACGGACTTCGCCGTGCGGATCGTGCTCGCGACGCACCCGGACCAGACCGACGCGCCGGACATGACGAAGCGCTTCGTGCGCTACGGCGCCAGCCCCAGAGCCGGCCAGGCGATCGTTCTGGCCGCGAAGATCCACGCGCTGCTAAACGGTCGCTTCAACGTGTCACATGAGGACATCCGCCTGGTTGGTCCACCGGCCCTACGGCATCGTCTGATCCTCAGCTTCGAGGCCGACGCCAGCGGCGTCACGGCCGACCAGATCATCCGAGACGTGCTCGCCCGCGTCCCTGAGGAAGCGAAGGGTTGAGGTCGCTGCTCCGGCGGGGAGTCAGGGCTGGGGTTCGCGTCGTGACGATCTTCCGTCGCCCGCCCCGTGTGAGCGTGCCCAGCATGGAGCGACCTCGCTGGCAAGAGCCGCTCAACGACGCCTTTCTCCGTCGCCTGGAGCGCCTGGCGGTCGGCGCCCGCGACCCGGCGCGAGGCGGTCTGGGTGGAGAGCACCGGAGCCGGGCGCGAGCCGCCTCGCCCGACTTCGCCGACTATCGGCGATACCAGCCCGGCGATGACTTCCGCCGGGTAGACTGGAACGCTTACGGCCGGCTCGATCAGCTCTACGTCAAGTTGACCGAAGCGCGGGAGCGGCTCACCCTTCAACTCCTGATCGACTGCAGCGCCTCGATGGGCGCAGGCGAGCCGAACAAGCTGGATTTCGCCTGCCAGGTTGCCGCCAGCCTGGGTTTCGTGACGCTGCGGCGGTATGACCGGGTCCTGGTGCGCGCGTTATGGGGTCCGCGCGTCGCCTCCCGTCTCTTCATCGGGCGCACGGCATACGCGGACCTGCTCGTCTTCCTGGACGGACTCCGACCGAGCGGCGTGTCGGACTTTGCCACCGGTCTGGAAGACCTCCGCGCCGAGCGTCCTGGACGCATCGTACTGATCTCCGACCTCCTCGACCCTCGCGGCCCGGAGGCCGCGCTGGCAGCGCTGACCGCGCTGCGATCTGAGACAACGGTCGTCCAGGTCCTGAGCCCACAGGAGTCGCGGCCAGACTATACCGGCGACGTCGAGCTACAGGACCTCGAGACGGAGGAGACGGTCGAGGTTGGTCTAACCTCCCAGGCTGTCGCGACCTATCGCCAGCGCCTGGACGAGTGGTGCGACCGCTGGCGGTCGGCCTGTCTGAGCCGGGGCGTGGCGTATGCCCGTCTGAGCAGCGGGGAGCCGCTGGAGTTCGTCGTCCTCGGTCGATTGCGGGAGGCTGGGGCGGTCCGATGAGCTTCGCTCAGCCATTCGCTCTGCTCGGTCTGCTGGCGGCGATCCCAATCGTTCTCCTCTACATCCTGCGGGGCAACGTCCGCCGTCGTCCGACGACCGCCGCCTTTCTCTGGCGCGGCATAGCCACCCAGGTCACCGCTCGCAACCGCTTGCGGCCACCGCCCCGCAGCCTCTCCCTGCTGCTCCAGCTCCTGGCCCTGCTCGGGCTGGTGCTGGCGCTGGCACGCCCAGCGCTGCTCCAGCGCACCGGCCGGCAGCTCATCCTGCTGCTGGACGCTTCGGCCAGCATGCAGGCGACGGACGTGACCCCCTCGCGCTTCGCACAGGCGCGCGACCAGCTCGCAGAGGTGGTCCGAGGCATGGCCGCGACGGACCGGGCGACGATCGTGCGTGTTGGGGCGCAGCCGACCATTCTCGCCGCGGGCTCGGATCGCTCGGAGCTGGAGCGTGTCCTTGCCGCCGCCCAGCCAGGGGTTGCGCCGGCGAGTCTGCGCGATGCCCTGGTCCTGGCGAGCCGCCAGCTCCAGGGGACTCCTTCCGAAGGCAGCGAGATCGTCGTCGCGACAGACGGCACGCTGGACGACCCGAACGACCTGGCGCCCCTGGTCGTGCCGGTCCGGTTCATCAGCCTCGGCCGCTCAGGAGCCAACCGCGGGATCTCGACGCTGCTGGTCGCCCGCGCGCCGGGCGAGGGGGGGCAACTCGCCGCGTTCGCCCAGGTCAGCAACTACGGCGACACGTCGCAGCGGGTCCAGGTCCAATTGAGCGCGGACGGGCTGCCGCTCGATACTAGATCGCTCGACCTACCGGCCCGAGGTCGGGGCGGACTGTGGGTCGACCTGCCGGCTGAGACGCGCTCTGCAGGCGCGGTGTTGCTCGACCGCGACGCCCTGGCGCTCGACGATCAGGCGGAGGTCACCGTTGGCGAGAATCGCCGCCGCTCCGTCCTGCTGGTCTCTCGCACGCCCGACGCCTGGCAGCGGGCGCTCCAGGCGATCGCTGGCCTCGACGTGGCCGCCACCTCGCCGGAGGCCTACCGGGACCAGGGCGCGGACATCGTGGTGTTCGACAGTTTCGTACCCTCACGCCTGCCTGGCGGCCAGCTCATCCTGGTCAATCCGCCGCCCGGCAACGCCGTGGTCGATGTGGCCGCCGAGACGCGAGGCGGCCGCATTCGTACGCTCGACGCCAGCCACCCGCTGCTTCGCGGGCTCGACCTGGGCGCGGTCTATCTGGTCAAGGCGTCGGTGCTCCGGATGCCACGCTGGGCGAGCGCCGTCGCCGAGACGCGAGGCGGACCGCTGGTGCTCCAGGGCGAGCTGCAGGGACGGCGCGTGCTGGTCTATGGCTTCGATCCGATCCTGTCCGGCCTGGAGAAACTGGTCGTCTTCCCGATCCTCGTCGCCAACGCGATCGACTTTCTGAACGTCTCTGGCACGGATCCGTACGTCTCGCCGGGGCAGAACGTGGCGCTACCGGTCCGGACGGACGCGCGGGAGGCCGTCCTGGAGCGGCCAGACGGTACGAGTCAGAACGTCTCGACGGCAGAGGGCGCGGCGCGCCTGGACGGTGTGGACGGCGTGGGGCGCTACGCGCTGCGGGTCAAGCTCGCGACGGGAGAGTTCACGACTCGGACGTTCTTCGTCAATCTATTTGGAGAGAGCGAGCCCGACATTCTGCCCCGGCGGCTCACCGACTGGGCTGCGCGTTCCCAGCTCCCCGCCGAGCAGCTCCAGGCTGGAGCCGAGCTCTGGCAGCTTTTCGCGGCGCTTTCACTCGGGCTGCTGACGATCGAGTGGCTCCGGTTCGCACGGCGGGGTTGATCCCATGTCCCTGATGTTTGGCGCTCCGCTGCTGCTGCTCCTGGTCCTGGCGATCCCACCGGTGCTCCGCGCCGCGTGTCACCAGCTCCAGCCATTCTCCCGCCAGCAGCGCCGTGTCGCGCTGGCCGCGCGCGGTCTGATGCTGCTGCTCGCGATCTGCGCGCTGGCAGACCCACGGCTCGGCCGGCCGGACGATCGTCTGGCGGTCGTCTTCGCGGTGGACGCCTCGAACAGCATTCTGCCCGCGCAGAAGCAGGTTGAGACGGACTGGCTGCGCCAGGCGTTGCTCGCTCGCCAGCCGGATGACCGTACGGAGATCGTGACCTTCGGGCGGTCCGCGGTCCCGCTCGACCCGGTGGAGGGCGGGCGTCTGCCATCTGGGGATCAGACGAACATCGATGAGGGCCTTCGGACGGCCGCGAACCTCCTGCCGCCCGACGGTGCGCGTCGGATCGTGCTGCTGACCGACGGCGTCGAGAACGCGGGGCGCGCTCAGGAGCGCGCGGCGCTCCTGGCCAGTCAGGGCATTCAGATCTCGTACGCGCCGCCTGAAGCGCCGCTGCTGCCGGTCGACGCCAGCGCGCGTGGCCTGGCCGTTCCGCCGTACGCGCGCGACGGAGAGGCGGTCGAAGCAGACGTTCTGATCGAGAGCACGATCGAGGCGCCGGCCACCGTTCGCCTGCTCACGGACGGCCAGGAGACGGCGCGGCAGAGCGTGAGCCTCACGCCGGGGGCCAATCACGTGACATTCTTCCTGCGCCCGCGGGGTCTTGGCTTCCACGCGATTCGCGCTGAAGTCACGGGCCAGGATGACGCGATCCCGGTCAACAACACGGCAGACGCGTTCACCATCGTCAAGCCGAATGGCCGGGTGCTCGTCCTGGAGCAACGGCAAGGGGAGTCTGACGAGGTGGTGGCCGCGCTGACGGAGAGCGGCCTCCGGGTGGACGTGCAACCACCCAGCTTCGTTCCGCCCTCGGTGGCGAGTCTGCAGTTGTACGATAGCGTGGTGCTGGTGAACGTGCCGGCCACGGCGTTCAGCCTCGACCAGCAGACCACGCTCCAGCAGTTCGTCGGCGATAGCGGCAAGGGATTGCTGGTGGTGGGTGGGAACACAAGCTACGCGCTGGGCGCGTACGGTGGGACGCCGCTCGCGGACGTCCTGCCGGTCGATCCGTCCCCACCGCCCCGGCGCCAGCAGGGCAACGTCGCCCTGGTGCTCGTCGTGGACAAGTCTGGCAGCATGGACCTGTACCGCAACGACACGTCGAAGATGGCGATGGCGCGGGAGGCGGCCAGCCTCGCGGTGAGCACGGTCACGCCCGGAGACCAGGTGGCGGTCCTGGCGTTCGACTCCCAGTATTCCTGGGTGGTGACGCCGACGCGGATTGCCGGGCCATCTGACGTCGCCGCCATCCAGCAGCGGATCGCGGGCATTCGGGCAGACGGCGGCACCGAGATCTACCCCGCGTTGGAGGCCGCGTATGCCGCCATCTCCAGCATGGACGCCAAGCTCAAGCACATCATCCTGCTGACCGACGGTCAGAGCACAGATGGCGATTACGCTGGGCTGATCGCACGAATGAAACCGCGGACCATCACCCTTACGACGATCGGCGTCGGGAGCGATGCGGACACCAACCTGCTCACCCGACTGGCCCGGATCGGCGATGGGCGCTACTACTTCACCGAGCGTCCCCAGGAAGTGCCGAAGATCGTCACGCGAGAGACGACCATCGTCAGCCGTAGCTCGCTGGTGGAGGGGCAGATCCAGCCGCAGCTCACCCAGGCCAGCCCGCTGCTGACCGGCCTGAGCGGGGCGGACCTGCCGGTACTGGGCGGCTACATTGCCACGACTGCTCGCCCGCGGGCGCAGACGGTCCTCACCAGCGACCGGGGCGATCCGATACTGGCGCACTGGCAGTTCGGGCTGGGGCGCGTCGTGGCCTGGACCTCAGATGGGCGTTCTGCCTGGGCTGCCGGCTGGTTCGCAGGCGCAGAGACGCGCAAGATCTGGGGGCAGGCTGTACGCTGGACGATGCCGTCGCCGATCGACCCGGCGTTCCAGGTCACCAGCGCCGTGGACGGACGCCAGGTCACGCTTCACGTTACGGCGACCGAGCGCGACGGCCGTTTCTCGCAGGGGCTCCAGGTGCGGGCGAACGTCATTCAGCTCAACCAGCAGGCGCAGCAGATCCCGCTGCGGCAGGTGGGCCCCGGCGCCTACGAGGTGACCTTCCAGGCTCCATCCTCCGGCGCCTTCGCCGCCGAAGCGTTCGACGTGCGTAACGGCTCGGCTGTGCGGAGCGAGCTGGCCGGCTTCGTGGTGGTGGACCAGCGCGAGCCGCGGACGTTCCTGCCCAATCGTCCGCTGCTGGAGCAGATCGCCCAGGCGAGCGGAGGCAGCGAGATCGTCGAGCCGCGCGACGCCTTCAAGCGAGACGCGCGAGGGCACGGTACCCGCTGGCTGGCGATCTGGCCCTGGCTCCTGGCCGCGGCGTTGCTCCTGCTCCCGATCGACGTCGCGGCGCGCCGGCTCTCGCTGTTCCGCGGCAGATATCGCTGAACGCTGAGAGGCGCCGCCTCGACCGGCAGCAGCCATCCGCTCGCGGCCATCCCGCGGCGCCTAGCGATAGCGAATGACGATTGGCTCGACGATCGCGGTGTCACCAGAGACGGTCACCCATGGCGGCGTCTCTGTGGCTGGCAGGGCGCTGCCGTCTGCCGTCACGACCTTGATCGTCAGGCGGTAGCGTCCCCGCTTGCGCGGCGAGAGCAAACGAACGATGCCGCGCTGCTCCTGACCGGTCGCGAGGCTCGTCGCGCCGCTGCCAGCCTCCGCCGGTGGGGAGGCCGGCTCGTTCTGCTCGTCGATAAGCTGGAGCACCGGCTGGACGCCCCGCGGGGCTGGCGCGACCAGATGCCAACCCAGGTCGATCCGCAGACGGTCGCCGAGCGGGATGCTGGTGCCCTCCAGCACGCTCCGGTCGATCCGGACGGCGTTGCCGAAGACGGGCCGGGGCAGCCGGTACGCCCTCACGTAGTCGAGCCCCGCGATCACGACGCGCACGTCGGGTGTCGCGCGCTCGACGTACTCCTGGGCGGCCGAAGGTGTCAGGCGGCGCTGCTCCGCGTCGATCGGCAGCACCAGGTACTCGGCTTCCGCGAAGCGGGTGAGGGGCAGGCTAGCGCCGGGAAAGGTCGCGCCGAAGGTCTCTTCGTGGAACGCCGAGGCCGCCATCTCGCCGGCCCCTGGCTGCTGAGCGAGAACGCTTGCGACCTGCTCCATGCCCTCGCCCCAGCCGACTAGCATCGCCTGCCGCGCCACCGCTGGCCCGCCGACCAGCGGAGTGAAATAGGCGAGGGGATAGGACGCCACTGGTGGCAGGTTGACGACCTGGTGCAGCGCCCCGGCCAACACCGCCAGTCCGAGCGCCGCGCGGCGCTTGCCCACCCAACTGAAGGCGCGAGCGATCGTGTAGCCGGCCACCACCAGCAGGGGCGGAATCGCCGGCAGGGCGTAACGGTCGAACTTCTTGGGCGCGGCGCTGAGCGCTACGACAAACGCCAGGGCGCAGCCAGCGAGCAGAATGGCCACGAGCGCCTCCCTGGGGAGAGGCTTCCGCTGACGCCGCCAGCGGAGGGCGCCAGCAACCGCCAGGGCGAGACCAAGGCAGGCGAGCGGTGTGAGCCTGAACGCCATGGCGACCGGGTAGAAGAGCGGCCCCGGATCGTCGACGACGGCGCCCATGAAGTAGTTGCCGGCTAACGGCGGCGTCCCGCTGTTCCTGGCGGTGAACTCGACCGTTCGGCGCACTGTCTCCAGCGGCTCCACCCACATCGCCGGCCAGAGGGCGACGAACACCGCCGTCGCGACGGCGCTCCAGACAAGCCCGTCCGCCACAAGCTGCCGGATGGCGGTGAGAACGGTCAGCCCCGTGGTCCCGCGGCGCGAGGCCAGGCCAGCCAGCGAGACGGCTGCGATGAAGGGTGCGTCCACCAGCGTGGACGTCTTGCTCAACAGCGCCAGACCAAAGGCCACGCCGCCCGCCGCGACCCAGCCCCAGCGTCCGTTGCCGAAGGCCCGGACCGCCGCGCACAGCAGGGCAATCCCCACCAGGAGCGCCTGGAGGCTGTCCATCCGCGCGATCTGGCCGTGGGCGACCAGAAAAGGGTCGAGCGCCAGCAACGCGCCGGCGCAGGCCCCTGCCAGCGGTCCCAGGAGCCGCCAGGCGACGGCGGCCAGGATCGCGACCAGAGCCGCGTTGGCGAGAGCGTGAGAGAAGCGGGCTGCCGCGAGGGCTCCCAGGAAATCCGGCGTGGTGGCGATCGCCCGACGCGTCGGGTCGCCGTCCTCGCCGTGCGCCACCAGGCCGGCCAACCTCGCGGCCCGGTCGATCCCCAGGCCCGCGATATCCAGCCAGAGGCTGGTAATGCCCGGGTGGCCAAGCTCGTACGTCTCGCCCGGCCGCCCGCGCTGGAGCGCCTGGGCGAGGTTCGCCGCCATGCCGATCCAGGTGTCCTCGTCGGCCGTGACCATTCGCGGCGCCACGAGGGCGCGCGGCATCAGGGCGAAGAGAAAGCAGAGAACGGTGAAGGTGACGAGAAGACCGGTGGGCCGAGAGGCCCAATCGTGCTTGCGCGCCGAGCGCCGGGACGTGTCGGTGAGGTACAGGGGCAGGCGGGTGCTCCCGAGAGGTCCGCGCCGCGGACCGATTGTGCGCGAAATAGCGTACCACGCTGGAGGTAATTCCACGCACGAGCGCACTGCTCAATGCCGGCGCTCCCGCGCGCTCGGAATCCCGGTCTCGCGGTCATTGGAGTCGAGGAACCCGGCCCAGCACCACCTCGCCTCAAGACCGGAGGTTGCTGGTGGTGGGCCATTCCCGAGGACCAAGGTGGGCCAGAGCCCATTCCCGGTTGACAATCACAGGGCTCAAGGGCGCCATCGCGGCGGTGCTGCAGGGGGCGAGCTGGCAGCGGTGCCGAGTGCATCTCGTCCGGAACCTCCTGGCGCTGGTGCCCAAGTCGGCGGCCGAGATGGTGGCGGCGACGGTGCGAACGGTCTTCGCCCAGCCCGATGCGACCAGCGCCCGGGAGCAATGGCGGAAGGTGGCCCACGGACCGCGGGCGCGGTTCCCGGGGGCGGCGGCGCTGCTGGATGAGGCGGAGGCCGACGTGCTGGCCTACCTGGCCTTCCCGCGGGAGCACTGGCGCCAGGTCTGGAGCAACAACCCGCTGGAGCGGCTGAACAAGGAAGTCAAGCGCCGCACCGACGTGGTGGGCATCTTCCCGAATCCGCCCGCGGTCATCCGGCTGGTGGGGGCGGTGCTGTCGGAGCAGCACGACGAGTGGCAAGTCAGTCGCCGCTACTTCAGCGCCGAGTCGCTGGCCAAGCTGAAGCGAGAGGACGGGCCGAGCGAGGAGCCGAGCGAGCCGCCGGCGCTGCTGGCGGCGGGCTGAACGGGGCGACTGGTGGAGCAGTCCGACGAGGACCACGCAGTCCCAATTACACACTTGACGGGACTCTAACTTGCAGTGCAGCAGAGGAGGTGCGGCCGAAAGACCCCTACGACACTCGCGGCAACTGAGTCCAACTTGAGTCGGTCACACCCCACACGGAGCTGCCGGGGTGTCCGTCAGTTGCTTGCGTGGTTGTCGCAGCCATCCCAAGAGCCCCCGGTCATCCCGAGCTTGCGAGGGATCACGCCGTTGCATCCCACCCTCCCGGAGCCAGCCGGCCTGGGCCCCGCCTGCTCACACGGAGGTGGTCTGGCCCCGTGTGCCGGTCTCCTACCGGGTGATCCCTCGCAAGCTCGGGATGACAGGGGACGATGGGGCTGGCTCAAGGAGCCCCAGGGGAGGGGGCGCGACGGGAACCCCTGGGGGTTGCGACCACGCTCGCAA
>JADZDV010000185.1 GCA_020850915.1 Chloroflexota bacterium
GCACGGCCAGAAGCTCGGCCTCTAGCAGCCAAGCTCAGTTGCGCTGATCAGTTGCGCTGAAGTAGATCGCACATGGCCGGACATGACTTCCCCCCACTGGAGGACGTGCGCAAGGCTGCTTCACGGCCCCTCGGGCCGAGCGGCCGTGGGTTCTGGGCCCTCGCGGCTGTGTTGGCGCTGCTCGTTGGGTGGGGTGTGGCCGGCTACGTCGTCCAGCTCAAAGACGGCCTCGGCGCCGCCGGCTACAACGACACTGGCTTCTGGGGTATCTACGAGGCGAACCTCGTCGCCTTCATCGCCGTCAGCTACGGCGGCGCGCTCGTCTCCGCCATTCTGCGCCTCACCCAGGCCGGCTGGCGCGCCCCGATCACCCGCCTGGCCGAGGGCACCGCCCTCTTCTCCCTGATGGTCGGCATGTCCTTCGCCCTGGTCCACCTCGGCCGCCCGGACCGCGTCTGGCGCATGATCGTCACGCCCCAGCTCGGCTCGCCGATCATCTGGGACTTTGTGGTCATCATGACCTACCTGGTCTTCACCTGTGTGTTCCTGTACCTGCCGCTCATTCCTGACCTCGCCGTCCTGCGTGATCGCACCCGCATCCACTCAGGCTGGCGCTACCGCCTCTACACCATGCTCGCCGTGGACTGGAGGGGGCTCCCGAAGCAGCGTCAGCTCCTCGAGCACGCGCTCACCGTGATCGCCATCCTGATCATCCCCGTCGCGGTCTTCGTCCACTCGGTCCTGAGCTGGGCCTTTGCCTTCACCGGTCGCCCCGGCTGGAACAGCACCATCTTCGCCCCGTACTTCGTAGTCGGCGCCCTGTACTCCGGCGTTGCCATGGTGATCCTCGTCGTCGCGGGCTTCCGCAAGGGCTACCACCTCGAGCGTTACATCACCCGCAAGCATTTCGCCTACCTCTCCTACCTCATGGTCACCCTGGACGTCACGTACCTCTACTTCACCTTCTCCGAGCTCATCACCGAAGGCTACGTGATGAGCGAGGAGGCGGTGCCCGTGCTCGAGGCGATCCTCCTTGGCCGCTACGCGCCGTTCTTCTGGCTCTTCGTCCTGGCCGGCGGTGTCGTCCCGCTGCTCATCGTGGCGTTCCAGCAGACCCGGACCGTCGGCGGCATCACCCTGGCCTCAGTGCTGGTGGTCACCACGATGTGGATGAAGCGGCTCCTGATCATCGTCCCATCCGTCGCGCAGCCCCTCATCGCCGGCAACTGGGGACTGTTCCAGATCACCTGGGTGGCCATCGCGGTGACCGCTGGCGCCGCCGCGGCCATCCCCCTGCTCTTGATGCTGTTCTTCAAGGTGTTCCCGATCCTCTCCATCGACGAGATGGAGGAGGTCGCCGCGCTGGAGGCGCGCCCTGCTCCAGCCGTTTCCCCCGGCGTCGCCATCCACCCCGGAGGTGTGCTGCCATGACACGCCTGCCACTCGCCGTGATGCTGATCGTCGCCGGGCTCGTTCCCACCATCATGGCGCCCGCGCCGACTCTGGCCCAGGCACAGGACAAGGGGAGCCCAGTCACTCTCAAGCTCAACACGCCCACCCGCACCAGCGCGGCCGGGCAGCTCGCGCTCAGCGCCACGCTGACCACCAGCGCTGGCAAGCCGCTGAACGACCGCGCCGTGGACTTCTACCAGAAGGCTGAGCTGTTCGGTCCGCGCGACGCCTTCATTGGCACTGCTGAGACCGACGGGACCGGTGTGGCAGTCCTGCTCTACGAGCCCGCCCTGCGCGGTCGGCAGACCATCCTGGCTCGCTTCGCCGGCGCCACCGGCTACGCCGCCGCCGAGACGACCGTGGTCATCGACGTGCGTGACCCAGCCGAGGCCTACGAGCCGGAGCCGTTGCCGCTGGCCGGCCTGCGCGATCGCCTGCCTCTCATCTTCGGCGGCATCGTCTTCCTCGTCTGGGCCATCCTCTTCGGCGTCCTGATCAGCACCGCCCGAGGCATCAAGCTGGCCGGGCAGCGGCGCCGCTCGGCCTCGGAAGCGGCCATGGCTGATCGTCACAGCCGCGTCCCCGCGGAGGTGCGCTGATGCCCGCGCTCAGCTTGTCTCTGAAACCCGCACCCCTGGCCAGTCGAGCGCTGAGGTTGGCGTTCCTGGCGCTGTGCGTCGTCGTCACGGCTGTCGCCTGTGCCGTCCAGGCCAGCACCGGTGGCTCGCTGAGCGCCGGAACCGCGGAAGAGGGGCGCAAGCTGTTCGCGGACAACTGCGTCTCCTGCCATGGCCAGCGCGGCGATCGCATCCCCACCGCGCCCCTCTCCTCCAGGGAGTTCCTGGAGTCTCGCGGCGACGCCACCCTGGCGCACGCCGTCGGCGATGGCAAGGGTGTCATGCCGGCTTTCTCGAAGACCCGCGAGGGCCCGCTCGGGGACGACCAGCTCCGCTCCATTGTGGCCTACTTGAACCTCTCGGCCGGGCGGCAGAGCCCGACCCTCCTGGCCGCGCCGGGTCAGAAGATCTACCAGGAGCAGTGCACGCGCTGCCACGGCGACAAGGGTGACCGCATCCCGGTGGCGCCGCTGAGCTCGGCGGACTTCCTGGCCTCTCGCGGCGACACCGTGCTCCTCGACGCCATCAGCCAGGGCGTCGGCGTCATGCCTGGCTTCCGCCAGGGCACGGGCCCAACCCTCGTCGACGAGCAGGTCAAGGCGGTCATCGCCTATCTGCGCTACAACGTCGACGCCACGCTGGCGCAGCGCGTCAGCGATGGCCGTGACCTCTACCTCAGCAAGTGTCTCTCCTGTCACGGCGAGCGCGGCGATCGATCTCCAGGCATCGCCCTGGGCTCCGCGGAGTTCCTCCGCAAGACCGGCGACGACGCGCTGCTCGCCGCTATCACGGACGGCAAGGGCAAGATGCCCGGCTTCGTGCGCCCCAAGGGCAGCACCCTCTCGGCAGGCGACGCTTCGTCCCTGCTCGCCTACATGAAGTCCTGGTCTGGTCTACCGGCCGGCATGGCCCTGGCGGCCATCGGCGGTGGTGGCGCGTCCCCGGCCGCGGCGGCGCCGGGTCCCGGCAAGGACCTGTACACCAGGAGCTGCAACGCCTGCCATGGGGAGAAGGGCGACAAGCTGCCCACCGCCAAGCTGAACGATCCAGCCTGGCTCCAGAGCAAAGGCGATCCCGCGCTGAGCCAGGCGATCGCCCAGGGCAAGGGTGGCATGCCGGCCCTTGGCAAGGCGAAGGGTGGCGCCCTGAGCGATGACGACGTCACGGCCATCGTCGCCTACCTCAAGGGACTGGCCGATGGCGGCGCGGCTCCCGCGGCAGCTGCCGGGCCGTCGCCGGCAGCCTCGGCGGTGCCGAAGCCAGCCGTTCCCGCGCCAGCGGCCAGCCTCGCTGGAGGGACCGCCGGTCCCGGCAAGGATCTCTATGCCAGGAGCTGCTCCATCTGTCATGGCGACGCTGGCGACAAGCTGCCCACCGCGAAGCTCTCGGAGGCCAGCTTCCTCCAGAGCAAGGGAGACGCTACCCTGGCCCAGAGCATCGCAAACGGCAAGGGCACCATGCCGGGCTTCGGCAAGGAGCAGGGCGGCGCCCTGAGCGCCGACGACGTCACCTCGGTCGTCAACTACCTCACGTCGCTGGCTGGCGGCGGCTCGGCCAGCCCGTCGGCCAGCCCGGCCGCCTCGCCGGTCCCGTCGTTGCCGGTCCCGTCTTCGGCTCCGGCCCTGAGCGGGCCGGCGCACGGCATCCTACCCGCGGAGGCCACGGGGACGACCGCGGGGCCCGGCAAGGATCTCTACACCGCGTACTGTCTGGTCTGCCACGGGGTGAAGGGCGACACGCTGCCCACCGCGAAGCTGGCGGACGCCGCCTGGCTCAAGAGCCGGGGGGACGACGTGCTAACCCAGAGCATCGCCACCGGCAAGGGCGCCATGCCCGGGTTCGGCAAGGAGAAGGGCGGCTCGCTCGGTCCGGATGACGTCAGCTCCATCCTGAGCTACGTCAAGATCCTGGCCAGCGGCGCGCCAGCCCCCGCTACGGCCGCGGCTGCACCGGCCTCGGCCGCGGCTGCCGCGCCGGCCTCCGCATCGGCGGCTCCAGCCTCGCCAACGCCGGACGAGCAGATCCTGATCGCGCGGGGCGATCAGCTCTACCGTGCCAACTGCGCCACCTGTCACGGCAGCGGCGCCAGCCAGATGGGCCGCCTTGCCGAGGGATCCTGGCTGCAGCAGCGCGGCGACCGGGCCCTCCTCCGAAGCATCTCGGATGGGAAGAGCCTGCCCGGCGCGCCAAACGCCATGCCGCCGCAGGCGAGGAGCCAGGGTGGTCCACTGAGCGGCGAGGACGTCACCGCGATGCTGGCCTACCTCAAGTCTGTCGCCGGCATCCCGCTCACGCCACCTCCCAGCGCCGAGGGTGGGCCGGACCTGGCGCTGGGCAAGGATCTCTACGGAAAGGGCTGCGCGGCCTGCCACGGCGACAAGGGCGACAAGGTGCCCTCCGCCAAGCTGGCCGACGGCGCCTGGCTCCAGATCCGCGGCGACGACGCGCTCTCCCTGGCCATCGCGGGCGGCAAGGGCGCCATGCCTGGCCTGGGCAAGGAGAAGGGCGGCGCCCTGAGCGCCGACGACGTCACCGCGATCATCTCGTTCTTGAAGAGCCTGGCCGGCCTGGCGCCGGCCGGCCAGTAATGGAGGCACCGGCATGGGGGTCGCATCTCTCAAGCATGGCTCCCGGCCGGGCTTCGCGCGGCTGCGCGTCTCGCTCGGGCTCGCCCGGCGCGGCCTGCTGCTCACGGTGACGGTCCTGGCAGTGGTGGGCGTCATGGTTGCCGCGGGCTGGCGCTGGGTCAACGCCTCCAGCGGTCCTCAGCTCTACGCCGACCACTGCGTCGAGTGCCATGGCCCAAGAGGCGGCCGCATTCCGGCCGCCCCGCTGGATTCCCCGACGTTCATGGCCGGCCTGGGCGAAGCGTCGGTCTACCGGACGATCGCCGAAGGCAAGGGCACCATGCCGGCCTGGGGGAAGTCCCGTGGCGGCCCGCTCGCCGACGACCAGATCAGAAACCTCGTCACGTACCTGCTCTCGCCCCAGCGGGCCGGTCCCGGCCGGGACATCTACCAGGCACAGTGCGCCTCCTGCCATGGCGACCAGGGCAATCGCATCCCGGCCGCCATGCTCAACGATCGCCGCGTGCTGGACCAGAGGACCGACCAGCAGCTCACCACGGCGATCGCGGATGGCAAGGGCGCCATGGCCGGCCTCGGGCGGGCCAAGGGCGGCCCCCTGAACGACCAGGACGTCTCCGCCGTGGTCACCTACACGCGAACGCTCGCGGGCAGCCTGGACCCTGGCGCGCGCGGATCGTCCGACTCGTTCTCGTTCTTCGCTCCGTCCGGCGCGGCCGGCAGTAGCTCGTCCGGCGGCAGCGCGGCCGCGAGGGCGCCAGCCGATCCAACCCAGCAGCTCTTCAGCCAGAACTGCGCCGGCTGCCACGCCAACCTGACGCTCAACGGCGTGGACCCGGCGGCGGTGGCCAAGAACATCACGGACGGCATCGCCGCCAAGAGCATGCCGGCCTTCGGCGGCAGGCTCTCCAGCGGCGACATCACGGCGCTGGCCCAGCTCCTGGTCTCTGGCAAGACGGCGTCCGGCGGCTCGGGGGGCAACCCCTTTGCCGGCGTCGTCCGCCACACGGATGGCTGGATTACCAAGCACCCGCCCTACGTCAAGGAGAACGGGACTCAGCTCTGCGCGCGGTGTCATCAGCCAACCTTCTGCGTCTCCTGCCACACGGCAGGTCGGGTGAAATAGGCAACCTGGGCTGCCGGAATCGAGCGCGTGTATGTGGCAAGGACAGGCAGCGGCAGCGGAGGCCTCCGGCCTCCAGCCGGGGCTCGCGCAGCGGCTTCGCAAGACGGGCATGGTCATCGTGCTGCTCACCTCGCTGGCCACGATGGCGCTCATCCTCGCCGGCGCCCCCCTGCCAGCCATGCCGGCCTCTTGGTCCTTACCGTCCCTGCCAGCCGCCTGGGACCCGAGCGGCTGGCAGGCACTGGCTCCAGTGCCTGCCCCGGCCACAGTCCCAGCGACCAGCCTCCACACGCTGCCTCCCGAAGAGCTTTCCGACGTCAACTGCACGACCTGCCACCAACTGCCGCGCAACCTGGCCGACGAGAACGACGTGCGCCCCTCCCTCAAGGACGCCTGCCTTGGATGCCACGCCGCCCAGAAGCACCAACTGACCGAGCTCAGCGTGCACCCGCCGTTCCGTGACGGGGAGTGCACCACCTGCCACAAGGTCCATCCCAGCGCCGACCAGACCTCGGTTCAGCCCTACCTGCTGACCAAGCCGTCCTCAGAGCTGTGCCTCACCTGCCACGCCAGCAAGCTGGAGCAGTTCGGCTCGCTCCTCCATCCCCCGGTCGCGAACGGGCAGTGCACCACCTGCCACAGCCCCCACGGCAGCGCCATCGCGCCAACGCTGAAAGCTGAACCTCCCGAGCTGTGCTTCACCTGCCACCGGAGCGTCGCGGACAGGGTCTTCACCTCCCAGTTCCAGCATCCTCCCGCCGTGCAGGGCAACTGTCTCGCCTGCCACAGCCCTCACGGCTCCGACCAGGTGGGACAGCTCAAGGCGCCGCTCACGCAAGTCTGCTATACCTGTCATGCAGGACCGATGGCACAGATGAACTCCTGGCACCGGCCGGTCCAGGAGGGGTGGTGCTCGAGCTGCCACGAGCCGCACGGCGGGCAGAACGAAACGCTCCTCAAAGCGCCAGGAAGCCTGATGTGCCTGACCTGCCACCGAAAGTAACGGCCGCCCTGCCTCGCCACGTTCCTGGAGGAAGCTGCTTGACCGTCTCGACTGCGCGCACGCTGCGACTTGCGCTCCGCGGCAGCCCGCTGTCGGTCGCGCAGTCGTCGCAGGCCATCGCCCTGCTGTGCGAGCAACGGCCCGCCGTCCTGGTCGAGATGATCAAGGTGACGACCTCAGGCGACCGCGACCGGTCGACGCCCCTGGCCGACATCGGATCAGCCGATGGCCTCTTCACCCGCGCTGTCGAAGCGAAGCTGCTGGAGGGGCGGGCTGACTTCGCGATCCACAGTCTGAAGGATCTGCCCACGGCCCTCGACCCTCGCTTCGTGCTGGCCGCCATTCCGCCCCGAGCCGAGCCCAGGGACGCGCTCCTCTCCCCCTATCCCGGCGGGTTCGACGGCCTCCCGCGCGGCGCTCGCCTCGGGACCAGCAGCCCCCGCCGCGCCGCGCAGGCGCTGGCGCAGCGGCCGGACCTTCAGGTGCTCTCGGTCCGCGGCAACGTCGGTACCCGCCTGAGAAAGCTCGAGGAGGGCCAGTACGACGCCCTCGTCCTGGCCGCGGCTGGACTCGAGCGCCTCGGTCTCTTAGGAGAGGCCGCCGAGCTGCTGCCCGCCGACCGCTTCATCCCGGCTGTTGGCCAGGGCGCCCTGGCCGTCGAGTGCCTCGCGGAGGACGAAGCCACCTGGTCGCTGCTCGCGGCCATCGACCACCAGCCGAGCCGTCTCGCGGTGACCGCCGAGCGCGCGTTCCTCGTCGGGATCGGCGGTGGCTGCCGCCTTCCGATGGCCGCTCACGGCCAGGTCCGCGGCGACCGACTCGTTCTGCGCGGCTTCGTCGCGCAGGCCGACGGCGCGGACGCGGCCACCGACGAGGTCGAAGGGCCAGCC
>JADZDV010000186.1 GCA_020850915.1 Chloroflexota bacterium
CAAGGCTGCCGTGATCTGGCTGGTGCTCCGGGTGTACATCGGCTGGGCCTGGCTCGAGGCAGGCTGGCACAAGTTCGAGGACCCCGCCTGGATGGAGTCTGGCCAGGCCATCATGGGCTTCTGGACCCGCGCCCTCGGCAACGCCCCCAACGGCAAGCCGATCATCGTCTACGGCTGGTACCGCGACTTCATCCAGTTCCTCGTGGACAGCGGCTCGCACCCCTGGTTCGCCAAGGCGATCGTCTACGGTGAGATTGCCGTGGGCCTCGGCCTGATCGTCGGCGCGCTCGTCGGCATCGCCGCCTTCTTCGGCGCCCTCATGAACATGAGCTTCCTGATGGCGGGCACCGTCTCCACCAACCCCGTGCTCTTCTTCGCCGCCATCCTCCTGATCCTCGCCTGGAAGAACGCTGGCTACCTCGGCATCGACCGCTTCCTCCTCCCGATGTTCGGCACTCCCTGGCTGCAGCCCAAGCTCCAGGAGGACGCCAAGCGCGTCTCGGTCTAGTCCCCACGCGGCGCCGCGGACCTGGCCGACGCCGGGTGCGCGGCGCCGCGTCTGGCTCGCCCTCGCCTTGACACCACTCCTACGACGAACGCTGACGCCCTCCAGACCGCGCAGCGACACAGCACACCCGAGGGGGTCGCCTGCAGATCGGCGATCTCGCACAGCACAAGGATGTAGGCATCATGCTGAAGACCATCCTCCTCCCCCTGGACGGATCGCCCCTGGCAGAGCGCGCGCGCACGTACGCTACCCTGTTAGCCCGGCGGTCCGGCGCAAGCATCAAGCTCGTACAGGCAGTGCAGGCGTACACGCCCCCGGGCACCGACCCGAGCGAGGCCCAGGTCGAAGTGACCCAGTGCGCCGAGGAGTACCTGAGCACGGCAGCAGACCGCCTCCTCGCGGAAGGCATCAAGGCCGAGCCGCACGTCTACTACGACGAGCCGGTCCCCGCCATTCTGGATGCCGCCAACCGCCAGCACGCCGACATGATCGTCATGTCCACCCACGGACGCGGCGGCATCGCACGGATGCTGTACGGGAGCGTTGCCGACCAGATCCTGCGGCGCTCTACGGTCCCGGTCCTGGTCGTCCCGTCAATCGTCGACCACGGCTGGCCGGCGGACGACAAGCTCTCGGTGCTGGTGCCACTGGATGGCTCCGAGTTGGCCGAGGAAGCACTCCTGGCCGTGAACCAGGTGAAGGATGCGTTCGGCGCCCGCCTGATGCTCCTGCGCGTGGTCCCGCCGGTCACTTCGACGTTGCACGGCCCGAGCCACGCCTATGTCCCGTTCAACGAAGATCTCGAAGTGGCCGCCGCGCAGCGGTACGTCGATCATGAGGCCGCGCAGCTCACGGCGCGCGGCTACGACGTGAAGACGATTGTGGTCGTCGGCGACCCGGCCCGCGCCATCGGCAACGTTGCGCGGGAGCAGCGCGCCGACCTCATCGCGATGGCGACCCACGGCAAGGGTGGGTTGAGCCGGCTGATCCTGGGCAGCGTCGCCACAGCCACCTTGCGTCACACCACGGTGCCGCTGCTGCTGATCCGGCCGCTGGCGATGCACCATCCCGCTGCCGAGGAGACACGGACCATGCCGTTCCCCATGCAGATCGACGGCTCCCCCTCCGCACCGACGCCCACGGCCGCCCCAGTGGCTGCACCTCCTGAACCGTCCGCCACTGAGCCGCTCGTCTCGGTTCAACTCACGGCCAGTGAGGCGGAGTTGATCGCGCGGAGCCTCAAGGCGCTGGGACACGCGCCCGGCTTCGACTACAGCCACATCCTTGCCGCGCGAGCCCTCGCCGAGAAGATCGCGAAGGTGTATCCATCTTCGAGCGGGCGCCAGCCGGCGATCAGCCATTAGGCGCGGCAGCCGCGCCGATACGATGTCACACCAGCAGCCCGGGGTGGTAGGCTCGACCTGACAACCTCGGGCTGGTGTCGGTTTGCCGTGTCGCGCACCTATCGTTGCACGGCGGCCCCACCACCGCAGAAAGGCGGACGACTGTGAGCGTCTCCTACCCCTTGCATCGTGAAGCCGACATCGCCCTGCGGGACGGTTCGACGGTCCACGTTCGGCCGATCCGTCCCGAGGACGAGCCGCGCCTGCGCGAACTGCTAGAGTCACTGTCGGTTGACGCCCGCGCGCTGCGCTTCTTTAGCGCCGGCGTTGACCTGGCGGCGGTCGCCCACCGGGACGCCAACGTCGATTATGACCAGCGGTTCGGGCTGGTCGCGACGACGGGCGCCGACCCGCGCATCGTCGGCCACGCGATCTACTCGCGCGAGGACACCGACCGGGCCGAAGTCGCCATCACCATCGCCGACGACTTCCAGGGCCGGGGCCTCGGCACGCTGCTCCTGGGCCAGATGGCCGAACAGGCGCACAGCAGCGGCATCAAGCAGTTCGTCGCCCACGCCCGCGCCGCCAACTACAAGATGCTCAACGTGTTCCGCGATTCGGGCTTCCCGGTCGCCATGCACACCGGCCCGGACGAGATCCGCGTGGACTTCCCGACCTCGCTGACGCCGACAGCCATCGAGCAGTTCGAGCGCC
>JADZDV010000187.1 GCA_020850915.1 Chloroflexota bacterium
CAGGGCAGACAGGAGCAGCACCGGGACGACTGGACTGCGCCGGTCGCTCGCCGGCTCGAAACTGGCTCCCGGCGACGCGTGCTGGTCCCCGCGCCCGTCTGCCGTGGATACCTCGTGGGTCGCGCCTCCCCGGTTGTCGAGCACCGCCCCTCCCCGCCGTTGTCCGCTCGCCCCTGGGAACCGGCCTGGCCTCCGAGCTGAGGGTTGTGACGGGGTTCAGTATACGCCACCAGGAGCCGCGTCATCGCGATGCGGCGGTGCGCAAGACTGGGGCCCCAACTGGTCTCGGCCTGGGCGCAAGCGTGCGGTCGGGGGCAGGCGATACCATGGGTCTGCGCCACGGTGACGTGATGAATCGAGCACAGCGCATGGAGCAATGATGTCTGCAGAACAACGGCTTGTCGAGCTTGGTATCGAGCTGCCGCCCCCGGTGCAGCCTCTTGGTAGTTACACGACCTGGGTTCGGGAGGGCGGGTTGCTCTTCCTGTCCGGCCACGTTCCCGTGGCCGATGGCAAGATGATCTACACCGGCAAGGTTGGCGACACGGTGAGCGTGGAGCGGGCGCAGGAAGCGGCGCGCTTCACCATCATCAATAGCCTCGCGACTATCAAGGCCGCGCTCGGATCGCTGGACCGCGTCCGTCGCGTGATTCGCGTGAGTGGCTTCGTGCTCTCGACGCCCGATTTCGCCGGCCACGCCTCTGTTCTGAACGGCGCCTCCGAGCTGCTTGCCCAGGTCTTCGGCGAGCAAGGCCTCCACGTCCGCAACGCCATCGGCGCCGCCTCGCTGCCGGGCGACGCAACCGTGGAGCTGGAGCTGACGCTGGCGGTGGAGTAACGCGGAGCTGAAGGCCGGCTGCGCCGGCGCTGGCGCGCGGCCGTTAGAGCGACGGGCCGCTCTTGATGAGCGAGTCCTGCGCGCGGTCGAGCATTTCGACTTCGCTTGGGTACGACATCTCGCGTCGCGCTGCGTCGAGGGGGAACCATTCCACGACGTCGTACTCGTGATCGTGGCGCGACATGTCGCCGCCAACCGCTTCCATCAGGTAGAAATGGACCGTCTTGAAGTGCCGAACGCCGCCAAGGCGGAACCAGTAATCGATCTCGCCGATCGGACGGATGAGACGTACCTGGAGACCGGTCTCTTCTTCGACTTCGCGCAGGGCCGCCTGCTCGAGGGATTCGCGCTGCCGCGGTCCTCCCTTGGGTAGTCCCCACCGCTTTGGCGAGAGCTTGCCCACCAGCGCTACCTCGAGACGACCCTCCTCTCGGCGGAGCACCACCCCGCCGGCAGATACGTCGCGCACGGTTCTCATCGCCAATGAGCTTAGCGACCCGGCACCAGTGTGTCAAAGACGCCGTTGCACGCGGAGCGCAACAACAAGAGCTGGGTTGTCCTCCGCGAGCGCTGACATCAGGGGCGGCTCCTCAGGCCAGAAGCACGCGCCAGTAGCTCCAGAGCCGGCGTTGAAGCGTGGCGTCATCCACTCGCCCGCGGATCCGGGCGCGGAGCGTCCGCGCCAGCCACCAGCACACCCCGGGCAGCACGATCGCCTTGAGGAGCAGGTATCCCGGCAGGCCAAACCGCTTCCGGTAATAGCGGGCCTGGCTCCGGGCGAACGCCACGGTCATTCGCTCCGGCTCTCGTGAGGAGCTGTGGGCGCTGATGTGCGTCACCGCGGCGTCGGGCGTGTACAGCACCTCCCAGCCCACCTGGCGCATGCGCCAGCACCAGTCCGTCTCCTCGAAGTACATCCAGAACCGTTCGTCCAGCAGCCCCACCGCTTCGGCAGCGGCCCGGCGAACCAGCAACCAGGCTCCGAGCAGATGCTCCACTGCGCTCGGTCGCCCGTAGTCTGCCAGCGAGTAGCGCCCGTTCTGGACAGAGTCCATCGGGACGACGGGAAAGAACCCGTAGAGGGCCATCCGAAAGCTCGGCGCCTTGAAGCAGGAGTGCTGCAGTGTCCCATCCGCGTTGAGGACCCGCGGCCCCACGATGCCGGCTCGTGGATGGCGCTCCGCGAACTCCAGCAGCGCAGTCAGCGCCCCAGGTGTGAGCTCAGCATCCGGGTTCAGCAGCAGCACCCAGGGACTGCCGGAAGCGCGAATGCCCTGATTCGCCGCTCGGGCAAACCCCTCGTTCCCGCTGTTGGCGATGACTCTCACGCCCGGACTAACGTCTCGAGAGACGGCGATCGACCGATCGTGCGAGGCGTTGTCCACGACGACGATCTCCGCTGCGCCGCCAGCCGCGGCCACGGATCGAAGACACGCTGCAATCGTGGTCTCCGAGTTGTAGGTCACGACGACCACCGACACGGGAGGTGGATGCTCTGACACGGCTCAGCAGTCCTCCAGCAGGCTCCAGAGATGCTCCAGGGAGGCCAGGCGTCGGCGCTGTGTCTGCCGCCGGTGTCGCAGGACCAGCGGCACCTCGACCAGGCCCGCGACCTGGCCGCGCAACGTGGCACGCGCGGCGGCGCCTCGCCAGGCGCCCAACGCGTCTCGTGCGCGCTCCCGCTGGGCTCGCACTATGCTCGTCCAGGCTCGCGCCAGCAGCTCGAGCGGGAAGTCCTTTGCGATCAGCCGGAGCGTGTTGCGAGCGACGAAGTAGCTGGCGAGCGGTCCGCCGCCGGTCGCGCTGACGCGGTGGTAGACCCGTGCGCCAGGTACGTATTGACAGGTCCAGCCACGAAGCTGCGCTCGGAACCCGAGATCGACGTCCTCCAGGTACGAGACGAACCGCTCGTCCAGCAGCCCGACATCCTCCAGCATCGACCCACGGTACAGCACGGCGCCGCCGCTGGCGGCGAACACCGGCCCCGGCGCGTCAAACCGTCCATCATCCAGGCTTCCGTTGCCGCGCTGCGCGGCCAGGCCGTCGCGCCGCAGTACGTCGCCGGCGGATGCAATCACGTCGCGGCGGTCCGCGTAGAGCATCTTGCTTGCGCACGACCCGACGCGCGGCCCGGCGCTGAGGCCGTGAACGAGCAGCTCGACCCATGCCGGGTCCGCCTCGGCATCGTTGTTCAACAGGCCGAGCGCCTCTCCGCGCGCCGCGCGGAGACCGGCGTTCACGTTACCGGTGAACCCGAGATTCCTGGGTAGGGGGACCAGCAAGACCTCTGGATAACACCTTGACACCATCTCGACCGTTCCGTCTCGCGAGCCGCCGTCGACGACCACAACCTCGAGCGGCTGGTACGTCTGCCGACGCAGCGAGTCGAGACATGCGCCAAGCAGGTGCGCGCCGTTCCAGGTCGGGATGATCACGGAGACGAGCATAGGCACCCTACGCTAGCACGAAGCCCCTCCTGGTGCATCGAGGAGCGGGCAACGGACGGTGGGGGCGCACGCCACCAGCCGCTGGAGGAGCTGACTCAGATCTCCCCGTCTACGGCAGCCCAGGCGTGCTCCGACTCCCACACCTGGACACGCAGCGCGCCGGTCGCCCTGCTGGTGAGGGACTCGGACACCGAGCGATGAATCTGCTCTGCCACGACCTCGGCGGTCGTATTGCGCCCAGCCAGTTCGGAGACCGCGCCAAGATCGCGGTAGTGCAGACGGCCCAGCGTGGCCTGGAGCGCCTCCTGGAGCAGCGTTATGTCCACGAGCGTGCCGTCGGCCTGGAGACAGTCGCCCTTGAGGGAGACCTCGACACGATACGTATGGCCGTGCGTGCGCGAGGCAGGGCCGAAGTTGCCAACCAGCCGATGGGCAGCCTCGAAGCTGCCGACAACACCCACCTGATACCGCCGTTCAGACATCGCGATGCACATCACTTCCCCCAACAACTCTACGACGCCGCGTCTCGTCCCGCGGGCTTCGGGCGGGCCGGCTCAGGCGGACACTCCAGGCCACCCCGGGCCATCCTGACAGGCGCGTGCGGAACGCTTGCTCACTCGTAGACCAGGACCGCCTGGACCACCTCCGCGGGCTGCGTGTCGAGGAGGTGGTACAGACTGCCCGCGTTGGCGAACGGCACTCGATGGCTGATGAGTGGGCGCAGGTTCAGCTCCCCAAGCAGCCGCACCGCGAGCTCATCTCGCCGCCGGCGGTCCCACCGGGGCGCCAGGGACGGATCGAGGCCGCTGACCTGGCTGGCGCGAAGGCGGACGCGACCACGGTGGAAGCGCTCGCCAAGCTGGAGCGGGACGGTCTTGGTGCCATACCAGGACGCGACCACGACCGCGCCCTCAGGCGCGACCACGTCGATTGCCTGCTGCAGGGCGGCTGGGACGCCGCTGACCTCGACCGCGAGGTCGGCTCCGCGCCGGTCAGACCTGGCCTCCACCGCCGACACCGCCTCTGGTCCCGGCCCGGCCGCGTACGGCGCGCCAAGCTCGAGCGCCAGCCGTCGACGGCGCTCGATCGGATCGATCGCCACAACCTCAGCGCCTGCCCGCCGCAGGAGCTGGGCCACGAGCTGTCCGACAGTTCCCAGTCCGAACAGCGCGACGACCTCGCCAAGTCGCGGTGCCG
>JADZDV010000188.1 GCA_020850915.1 Chloroflexota bacterium
CAAACGCTCCACCTCCGTCGGCAGCCAGCGCTCCAGCCGCTCAAGCAGGCGGTCCAACGAGGAAGTCACCTTCCCTCCAGGGTCCAACAGCTCGATCTGGCGCGTCTTGGCGCGCATGACTCATGCCTCCAGAACGGATGTTCTGGCTCCATCATAGCACAGATGTTCTGGTTGTCAAGAGCAAAATGCTCCGTTCTGGCCATCACAATCCGGCGGTGGGTGCGTTCTCACACCGTGAGAGGGCAGCCGTGACGACAGCACCGCGCGCTTGGCGGTGGGGGATCTCAGACCGGACGGGGGTCCGGACGGGAGCCTGGAGGCGCCACCGATGAGGCGTACGTTCGCGCTCGTGGCCGTCGCGGTAGCGATGCTCACCATGACAGCCTGCTTCGGACCGCGCACGCTGACCGTCGAGGAGGTCGACGCGCGCGCCCAGGAGTATTACCAGCGCGGCCTCGACCAACTCGCCAAGAACGACGCCAGGGCGGCTGTCGAGAGCTTCCAGATCGCGAAAGCGTATGACTCCGCGAAACGCCTGCCGGACGTGTCCGACCAGATCGAGCGGGCGCAGGCCAGGGTCCGAGCCGGCATGGGCGGGAGCGGCAGCATCGCCGCGGCGGCCTCGGGGACCAGCCAGGCGGCGCCGCGACAGCCGGACGACGACCCGCTCCTCACCTTCAGATCGACGCTCTACCCCTACTCGATCGACGTGCCCCGTTCATGGCGCGCGCAGAGCGGCGCGGCAACCGTGGCCGGCGCCCGGGCGGACCTGTTCCTTTCGACGAAGCCTCAGCCGGTTCCGCCGGTCCTGACCGTGGCCGCGCACCGGCTCCCGAAGGATCTGGATCCGCGCGGCTACCTCGAGACCCAGATCAAGCTGCTCAAGGCCAGCGGGTTGAACCCCCAGCTGGCCGGCGAGCGCTCTGTGAGCGGCATGTCGGGCTGGCTCGTTCGGACGCCGATCATCACAGACCAGGGGATCATCGTCAGCACGCTGGCCGCGTTCGGAGAGCCTGGCACCGGTTGGGTCGTAACGCTCACGGCGGCGCGAGACGAGAGCGAACGTATGCAGCCGCTCTTCCAGCGGATCTTGGACAGCTTCCGCTACGGCACGCTCGTTTCGACCTGAGGAGGCCGAGGACGATGTGAGCGCGTCACGCTCCGACGTCTGTTCCGCGGTCTGGCCGAATACCAGGACCGGCCGATGGAGGGCGAGGCAGGCGAACGCTAGTCGCAGCAGCAGTCGGTTCCTTCGGAAAGGCAGCAGCGGCCCTGGAAGCAGCGGAAGGACGGGACGCTCACGCTGCCGCAGACGCCCACGTAGCCGCTAACGGAGCAGGTGCAGGCACACTGCCCGGTCGGACACTGGGTGTCAGATGTGCAGGTGACGCCACCGCCGCCTCCACCGCCCCGGCAGGTGCCAGAGGCAGCGTCACAGGTCTTGCCCTGGACGCTGCAATCGGAGCACGGCCCGCCGTTCTTGCCGCAGGCGAGGTTGGTCGGCGGGTCCACGCACTGATTGTTCTGGCAGCAGCCGTTGCAGTGGGACGAGCAGCGGCACTCCCCATTGATGCAGCTCTGGCCAACCGCGCACTGGCGGCAGATTTCGCCAGCCTTGCCGCAGGTGCTGTTTGACTGCTGGTCGGTATCGACGCAGCGGTCCCCGGCACAGCACCCGCGGCAGTTGGGCTGGCCGCACTTCTTGCACTGGTCCTGGTCACAGACCTCGCCAGGCTGGCAGCATGTCTGGCTGCAGGCTCGTGCCTTCGGGCAGCAGCCCGCGACCGTGCAGACCTCGGCCTTGTCGTCGCAGCAACCGCCAGTATCGAACGGGCACGCCGTCTTCCCCTTCGGGCAGGCGCACGCGCCATTCTGACAGACTTGATCTACGGAACAGCAGATGCCGCCACAGACTCGCGGGCCTTTCGGACAGCAGTACGGAACGCCGGCCGGCGTGCAGACCTCGCCTTTCTGGCAGCAGCCCAGGCCGAACTTCTCCGCGGGGCACTCGACGCCGCTCTTACAGACGCAGGTGCCGCGCTTACACCGCTTCGGATCGTGGCAACAGAACTGGCCACAGATCTGGCCGTCGCGGCACTGGCACTTGCCGCCCTCGCAGGTCTGGTCCAATCCGCAGGCCACCCCGCAGCTACCGCAATTGTCCCGGTCGGTGAGCAGATCCTTGCAGGTGCCATTGCAGCACGACTCGTTGTTCAGCGTGCAGTCAGTTACGCAGTCGCCACAGAACTCGTCGTGGTTCAGATCGGTGCAGGCACCGGTTCCCGGCACGAGCGGGCAGCACACGCGCGGTGGTGCGCAGTGGCTGAGCATGGGCGGCGCCGGCCAGAGGCATCTCCAGATCCTGGAACCCTTCGCCGACAACGGCGCGGCGCTGGCCCGAGACGGGCGTGAGTCGAGGACGAGCAGCCCCAGCAGTCCGCTGGCCGCCCAGCCAAGGACTTCGCGGCGGCTGGCTCCACGCGCCAGCGCCTGGCTGAATTGATCCAGCCAGTGATCTGAAGGCATCTTCGGCGTCTTCGACACGTCTCGTGTTACGACAGGTCCAGTATCGGTGACCTGGCGGAGCCTGTCAAGACCGAGACGTTGCCGGCAGTGCGCGTCGGTTTGTCGAAATACTCGACGGGCCCAGCCGACCCGGCGGGCGACTGCTAGCAGCTCGCCGTGGCCTTGCCTCCATGCTCGTGATACGTTCTAGATCAGCAGCTCGCCCGTCACGATGCGGCGAATCCGGCCGTCCGGCAGCTCCAGTCGTAGCGCGCCGTCTTCGTCCACGCCGAGCACGACCCCTTCCAGCGTCAGGCCGCCTTCCGTTCCCTGAACGAGCTGCCCGACGCCCCAGAGCCGCTCTTCCCACACTGGTCGCAAGCCGCGTGATCGGCGCGCCCGATCCGTTCGCAGCCAGTCGTCGAGCCGCTCGGCGAACAGCAGGAGCAATTCGCCGCGATGCACCGGGTGGCCGGCGGCAAGCTGGAGCGAGCCCGCCGTGGGCGGAAGGGCGGCGAGATCGGCCTCGTCCAGATTGACGTTTACGCCACAGCCGACGACCGCGCTGCCGGTGTCCCCCACGCTCGTCGTCTCGGCCAGGACGCCCGCCACTTTCAGTCCGTCCACCATGACGTCGTTGGGCCACTTGATCCGGGGCTCGAGCCCGAGCAGCGCCTCCAGCGTCTCGCAGAGCGCCACGGAGACGAGCTGGGTCAGCGCCAGGCCGGGCTCTCCCTGGAACGGCAGGAGCGCGGTCAGGAGCAGCGCCTTGCCAGGGGGCGCCGTCCAACCGCGTCCGCGTCGACCGCGGCCCTCCGTCTGGAAATCGGCGACGAACAGCCATCGCCCTGGCAGCCCCCGGGCGACCGCCGCGTGCGCCAGCTCCATCGTCGACGTGACGACCGGCTCGTAGAGCAGTTGCCAACCCGGCGGGAGCGCCGCTACGGCGAGGAAGGCAGCCAGGTCTTCGTGCCGCTGCCCGGCTGGTCGGATCGAGTCAGGCTCGCGCATGCTGGGGCAGTCTACCGCCTGATCTTGACGCTCGCCACGAGGTTGCGCAGAATGCCCGAATGGACGATCACCGACACGAGCGGCAGGTGCCCCCGCTCCTCCTTGCAACCACGAACCCGGGCAAGATCCGCGAGATGCGCCAGTTGCTCCGCGACCTGCGTGTGCGACTGGTTTCGCCCGCCGAGCTGGGTCTGAACCTGGACGTCGAGGAGACTGGCACAACGTTTCAGGAGAACGCGGGCCTGAAGGCGCGCGCGTACTTCGCGGCCAGCGGCATTCCGTGCCTCGCGGAGGACTCCGGCTTCGAGGTTGACTTCCTGGACGGCCAGCCCGGCGTCCAGTCGGCGCGCTGGGAGGGCGACGACTACGCGCGCAAGAACCGCCTGATCGTCGAGATGCTGGCGGGCCAGCGCGGCATGGCGCGGCGTTGTCGCTACGTGGCGGTGATGGCCTTCATCGATCCAGGCGGAACGCTGCATTTCAGCCGCGGCGAGGTGATCGGTCAGATCGCCGACGCGCCGCGCGGAGATGGTGGTTTCGGCTACGACCCGATCTTCTTCGTGGCACGCTACAAGCGCACGATGGCCGAGCTGACGCCCGAGGAGAAAGATCGGATCAGCCACCGGGGCAAGGCAATTGCTCGTATCCGCGGGGTGATCGAGCGAGCGGCGCGGTCGCCTCGGTGGTCTGGCAGAGCGGCCCGGGATTAAAATACCGCGGCCTCGGGGTGTGGCGCAGTTTGGCAGCGCGCTTGGTTTGGGACCAAGAGGTCGCCGGTTCAAGTCCGGCCACCCCGACCACACCACGCCGCGTGCCCCAAAGTCGGAGATCTATCCTGGGCCTGGTCGTCGGCAAGCTCTCCAGAGTTGGGCGCCTTCTCGCCCTGGCATGCGCGACGGCTCTGGTCGCTTTGGGCTGCATTTCGCTCGTCCCAACTGGGAGGACGCCGATCGCGAAGCCGGAGGCGGTCAGCACGGACGAGATCGAGCAGCCGGACCCCTCTCCCGACGACCGCTTGCGCCATCCGCCTGGTGGATTGCCGCGGACCGCGCTGACCCCAGCCGCGGCGAGAACAGCCCCGGCAACACCCTGGCGGGTGGAGCCCGTTGTGGACAACGTCTCGTTCCCCATAGGTTTGAGCTGGCTGCCGGACGGCCGGATGCTGTTCAGCGAGGTCTTCAAGGGGCAGGTTCGGATTCTGGAGCGTGGCCGGCTCCAGGATCGGCCGTTCGCCCAGGTGCAGGTGGCTAAAGGCGCGGAGACCGGCGCGCTCGGCATCGCCGTGGACCCCGACTTCACGAGCAACCATTACGTCTACCTGTACTACTCGGACGAGGCGTCAGGGCGAAATCAGGTCGTCCGGTTCACCGAGCAGAACGGCGTGGGCACCGACATGAACGTGATCCTGGTGGCCAACCAGTACAGCAAAGCGGGCGTCCATAACGCCGGCCGGCTCGTCTTCGCGCCAGACAAGACGCTCTTTGTCAGCGTCGGCAACGGCCAGAACTCGAAGATCGGCCAGGACCCGTGCAAGCTGGGAGGCAAGATTCTGCACGTCAATCGGGACGGGACTCCGGCCGCCGGCAACCCGAGCGCCTGCGCGCCGGTGTACGCCTGGGGCTTCAGGAATCCGATGGGCCTGGCCTATGACGCGAAGATGAACGTGCTGCTGGCGACTGAGAATGGCGGCGAGGGTCACGACGAGCTGGACCTGGTCCGCGTCGGCGCGAACTACGGCCATCCGATCGTCGAAGGCACGGTCAACGATCCCCGGTTCGTCGATCCGGTGTGGGAGAGCGAGCAGGTCAGCATCGGGCCGTCCGGGCTGACGGTCTATCGTGGCGATATGCTGCCCGAGTTCGACGGCGACGTCTTCTTCTGCGGCGTTCACACCGGGCAGCTCTCCCGAGCCCGGCTGAGGGCGCCGAGCTATGACCAGGTTGAGTCGGTCCAGGTGGACATCCTGAAGCCACCGGAGCGAGCGCTCGAGACGCAGCCGTACGAGTGCCGGCTGGACGTCGCTACCGGACCGGACGGCGCCCTGTACTTCAGCCACATGACGAGTATCTGGAAGGTGGTGCGATGAAGCGATCACGCTTCTGGCGCATCGCGGGCGGGACGATCCTGAGCATGGCTGTCATCTGGGGCTGCCAGCGAGCCGGTCTGCCGACCTCCCCGAGCAGCGCGGGCGGTGGCAATGTGGGGCCACCAGCCACCGAGATGCAGAGCTCCTTCGCGGAAGCCGGCAGTCAGCCTACGTTCACTCCGCGACCGGTCGCTACGACAACCCTCACTGGTCTCAAGGTGGAGC
>JADZDV010000189.1 GCA_020850915.1 Chloroflexota bacterium
ACCCAGTGGATGACAGCCGGCGCGGGCATTCTGCACATCGAGAAGCCACCGGAGTGGCTGGTGGCGAGCGGCGGCCTGTTCCACGGCCTGCAGCTCTGGGTCAACCTGCCGTCGCGGGACAAGATGGTGGCGCCCCGCTACCAGGACATCCGCGGCGCGTCCGTGTCGCTGCTCAGCTCGCCAGACGGCGGGGCGCTGGTGCGGGTGATCGCCGGCGAGGTGGACGGCCACCCGGGCCCGGGCATCACCCACACCCCGATCTCGATCGTCCACGCCACGCTCCAGCCAGGCGCGGAGGTGGACCTCCCCTGGCGACCGGACTTCAACGCGCTAGTCTACGTGCTGAACGGGATCGGCTACGTGGGGGCGGAGCGACGTCCGCTTGGGATGGGCCAGCTCGCCGTGCTCGGCGCGGGCGACGCCATCCGGCTGGGCGCCAGCCGCTCCCAGGAGAGCCGTAGCCCGCTCCTGGACGTCTACGTCATGGGCGGCCTGCCGATCCGCGAGCCGGTCGCGCACTACGGCCCGTTCGTCATGAACACCCGCGACGAACTGGTCCAGGCGTTCGAGGACTACCACGCCGGACGCCTCGGCTCCATCCCTGCCCAGGAGAGCCGCTGAGGTCCGGCCCGGCGGCCGCGCTTGACACGGCCGCCGGGCCCGTCTAGATTCAGAGCTTCGACGAGACGCTGAGTCCGCCTGGGCAGGCGGACTCGAAAGGTGAGGCCCCGGATGAGGCTCGGTTTCCTCGGCATCGGCACGATGGGCAGCGGCATGGTCGCTAACCTGCGCGAGGCCGGGTTCGAGGTCGCCATCTACGACGTCCGCCGCGGCCAGGCCGATCCGCTGCTGGAGATGGGCGCCACCTGGTCCGAGGGACCGCTGGCTGTGGCGCGGGCGAGCGACGTCCTCCTGACGTCGCTGCCGGGACCGCCCGAGGTGGAGGCCGTGAGCCTGGGCGCCGAGGGCATCCTGGCGGGACTGGGACCAGGCAGCATCTTCGTGGACCTCAGCACCAACTCGCCGACGCTCGTCCGGCGCATCGACGCCGAGGCGCAGGCACGTGGCATCGAGATGCTCGACGCGCCGGTGGCTGGCGGCCAGATCGGCGCCCGCGACGGCACCCTGACGATCATGGTGGGCGGCAGCCGGTCCGCGTTCGAGCGGTGCACGCCGATCTTCAGGGCGATCGGTCGAGACGTCATCTACTGCGGCGAGATCGGCGCGGGGACGATCTGCAAGCTGGTCAACAACATGATCTCCCTCAGCACGAACCTGATCGTCGGCGAGGGACTCACCCTCGGCGTCAAGGCCGGTGTGCCGCTGGCCACCCTGGCCAACGTGGTCTCGAAGAGCACGGGCGGCAACTGGAAGCTAGCCAACTCTTTCCCTCGCTGGCTGTTCAAGGGCAACTTCGCACCCGGCTTCGCCGTCGACCTGGCGACCAAGGACCTGCAGCTCGGCACGGGCCTGGCGCGTGAGCTGCAGGTCCCGCTGGACTTCGCCACGCTGGTGCTCAACCGCTTCGTCGAGGCGCAGCTCCGCGGTTGGGGCGGCGAGCACGGAGACGCGGTGGTGAAGCTGCTGGAAGAGAAGGCCGGCGTGGAGCTGCGCCTGCCGGACGAGACCTGACCCGGAGGTACCGCGTGCCGTTCACGATGGAGGATCTGGACCGCGTCAAGATCCGGGTCGGCACGGCCGACAAGACGCTGCGCCAGATGTCCGACAACCAGTTCACCGCCTGGCTGCGCTATCTCGGGGCTGAAGGCGACATGACGATCGTCCAGCTCGGTCCAGGCAAGTACATGACGCCGATCGAGGACCGTATCCGTATCCTGAACGACCTCGAGGCGCGGGGGTTCCCGATTCCCGGCCTGACCGCGCCGGCCGACGCAAAGACCGAGCATAGACCGCGCCACGATCGGCGCAAGCTCGAGGCGTTCGAAGCCGCGGTCCAGGCAGCGGCCACCGACCTCGAGCTCTGCCGCGGCCTGGCGCAGGAGCTGGGCGAGATCGACCCTCGGGTGAACCTGCGCCAGACGATGGACGGCGCGCTCGCGCTGATCGAAGCGGCGCGTGGCGCGGCGGAGCGAGCCTTGAAGCAGGCGGCGGAGTGAGCGCCGGCTAGGGCGCGGCCTCCAGCGGCCGCGCGCGACCGTGCAACGACTCGCTGCCGGCGTCTTTCCGGGTCGCCCGCGCGGACTGTCCATTCAGCGTATCGCCGGCAGTCCGCTCGGTCTGGCGCGTGCCGAGCACCGAGTGGATCTGCTCGACCACGCCGTGGGAGGCGCTCTCCGAGGCGACCCGGAGGGCGTGGCGGATGGCGTACGGGCTGGAGCGCCCGTGCGCCACGATGCAGACGCCGTCCACCCCGAGCAGCGGCGCGCCGCCGTACTCAGCCCAGTCCATCTGCTTCTTGAGCGACTGGAAGGCCGGCCGGAGCGGCAGGGCGAACAGCTTACGCATTGGATTGGAGGTCAGCTCAGCGCGCATCATCCCGCCGATGGCGGTTGCCAGTCCTTCGATGAGCTTCAGGGCGACATTCCCGACGAAGCCGTCGCAGACCGCCACGTCGACCAGCCCTGCCGGGATATCCTTGCCCTCGACGTTGCCGACGAAGTTCAGCGGCGCTTGCCTGAAGAGCGGATGGGCTGCTTTCACCTGATCATTGCCCTTTGACTCTTCCTCCCCGATCGAGAGCAGACCGACGCGCGGACGACTGACGCCGAAGACGTGCTCCATGTAGATGGAGCCCATCTGGCCGAACTGGACGAGCCATTCCGGCTTACAGTCCACCTGAGCGCCGATGTCGGTCAGGAGCAGCCGGCCGGTCAGGGTGGGGATGACGATGGCGATGGCCGGCCGCTTGACGCCCTTGATGCGCCCCAGCTCCAGCAGCGCCGCGGCCATGACAGCGCCGGTGTTGCCCGCCGAGACGAGCGCCTGGACGCGCCTCTCCCGGACAAGGTGAATCGCCCGCATGAGTGAGGAGTCCGACTTCTGGCGCACGGCGTCCGTCGGGGAATCGTGCATATCGATGACCTCCGGCGCGTCGAGAATGTCGATCTTCAGACCGTGCGCGCGGTGGTTTTTCAATTCGGCTTCGAGCTGGGCGCGACGCCCCACCAGCACGATCTCCAGGCCGTAGGCCCGGGCCGCCTCGACCGCGCCGGCCACTTCGTTGGCCGGCGCGAAATCGCCACCCATGGCGTCCAGAGCGATGCGCATTGGTGCTTGCATGTCCGTTTCCGAGAGTGAGCCTGGTCGGTCGGCCGGCCCGGCGGGCAGAACGTGGGGTCTAACCGTCGAGGATGGTATCCCGTCTGATATCCTCCTCGTGCAGTGGAGGATTCATGGAGCTGCTCCTGGCGGCGCCGCGCGGCTTCTGCGCCGGTGTGTCGCGCGCCGTCGAGATCGTGGAGCGCGCCCTCGAACTGTACGGCGCGCCAGTGTACGTCAAACACGAGATCATTCACAACCGACAGGTCGTGGAGCGCCTGCGCGAGCGCGGCGCGGTCTTCGTCGAGGATCTCTCTGAGGTGCCGGAGGGCGCCACGCTGATCTTCAGCGCCCACGGCGTGCCCCCGTCGGACCGCGAGCTCGCCGAAGCGCGCGGCCTGCGCGTCGTGGATGCCACCTGCCCCCTGGTGACAAAGGTACACCTCGAGGCGGTCCGGTACGCCAGGCAGGGCTACTACATCGTCTACATCGGCCACCGGAACCACCCGGAGCCGATCGGCACGCTGGGAGAGATCCGCCCCGACCAGGGGGCTTTGATCGAGACCCCGGCTGACGCCGAGGCGCTCACCGTGCCAGACGCGGAGCGCGTCATGGTGCTGACCCAGACGACCCTTTCGGTGGACGACACGCGCGATGTCCTGGAGCGACTCCGGCGCCGCTTCCCGAAGATGGCGACACCGCCGACGGACGACATCTGCTACGCGACGACGAACCGCCAGATGGCGGTCAAGGAGCTGGCGAAGAGCTGCGACCTGGTGCTGGTGATCGGCTCCCAGACCAGCTCCAACTCGAAGCGGCTGGTGGAAGTCGCCCGCGCGGCCGGCGCGACGTCGTACCTGATCGACTCGGCGGTCGCGATCGACCCGGCCTGGCTGGAGGGCGTCAAGGCCGTCGGCCTCAGCTCCGGTGCCTCCGCCCCCGAGGACCTCGTCCAGGAAGCCGTCCGACGCCTGGAAGCCCTCGGCGCCCCTCTCGTGCGCGAGGTCCGAACGGTCGACGAGGACATGTTCTTCCCGCTGCCGAAGGAAGTCAGAGTACCCACGACTTGAGAGCCAACGGTGCCTGTACCCGAAATGAGAGCCCGTGACGACGATCAACATTGACGAAGCGAAAGCAGACCTTTCCCGCCTCGTCGAGCGTGCCGCGGCCGGTGAAGAGATCGTCATTGCCCGGAGTGGAAAGCCGGTCGCCAGACTCGTAGGTCTCGCCGGCGACCTTCGACCAAGGGTGCCAGGCTCGATGCGCCGGCAATTCGCCGTGCCTGATGACTTCGATGCACCGCTGCCGCCCGAGGTGCTGGCCGAGTTCCTGGCGGACGAGTGAGTGGACCTGCTACTCGACACCAACGCTCTGCTATGGTGGCTCACAGGAAGTTCGCAGCCTGGTGGCCAGGCCACGGCGGCAGTAGCAGATCCACGGAATCGCGTCTACGTCAGCGCGGCGAGTGCGTGGGAAATTGCCATGAAGTACGGCCTTGGGAAGCTGCTGCTCCTCAGCAGTCCCTCGACGTGGCTGGTCCCCGAGATCTCAGCAAACCGCTTCACGCGATTGCCTATCAGTCTGGATCACGCGCTGGCCGTGGACACGCTTCCGAAGCATCACACCGACCCATTCGACCGGCTGATCATCGCGCAAGCGTCAGCGGAGGGGACGACGATCGTGACCGGCGATGACCTGTTCCAGCGCTATCAGGTTGCGATCATCCGGTGCTGACGGGGGACATCCCTGCCACCTTTTCTCAGCGACCCGTGTGAGCGACTGGACTGACGAGCTCGGCCAAGTAACAGGCTCCCGCGGGTCCGCGACCCATTGACCCGACGCTCGCGCCTGGCAACCGGGCGTGCAACTCGACCCCCGCATAGTTGGGTAACGGCACAGGGCAGGCCTGCCACCTGCCCTCTTGCCCTGGGTGATGGTGAAGGGCTGCTCACCGGCGCTCGGATCACCCTGATCGTCGAGCGCCTCAGGTGCGCCCTGCTCGGGGTGTTCGCCGGGTCTCGGCGGAGCACGCGGGCCTTCGGGTTCCCGCGGGGCATCTCCGTGGCCTCTGCCGAGAACAGCGTCGACAAACTCGGAGAGATCGCCACGCCCGACAACGACGCGCCGGATAGTGGAGACAATGGCACCGATAACGGCGGAGACAACCAAGGTGCCGGGCCCGGTAACTCCATTGGTGGGGGCGACCACAGCCCGGCGGGCTGTACCGCTAGCCCCGGCCCGCCCCCTCGCATGGTGCGCGTGATCGGACGCCTCGAGGCGAAGGATGCCGGTATCCTGGTGACGTACACCGCCAGCGTGCCTGAGGCTTCACAGGCCGTAACCGAGCCGCTCACGCTGCCCTGGACGACCTCGCCGCGCCTGATCCCCAAGCGGACGACCGAAGCAGCAGAGCGCGTCATGCAGGCGACCCGCGGCGCGCGGTTCGCCAACCGCGTCGACGTCCTAACGCTCGGCACGCTCTCGTACGCCAGAGCGGCGACGCTCCGGTAGTTCTTCGATCGCCGCGGACGCAAGAGAGCCACCGCCCCTCTGGCGGCCGTGGCTCGTAGCCGGTCGCTCGGTCAAGGCTGCCGGAACGACGCGCTACGGCTGGCAGCGCACCTTCTTCTTCTGGGAGACCTCGAGATTGTCGTTGTCAGGCCGGGTCACGTGGGCTCTGACCTCGGCGAAGGTTGGCCCGGGCGTGCTGACCGTCGTCGAGCCGCTGACTGTCTGGGTCTCGCCGGCGGCGAAGCTCACCGGACCGACGTTGAGGATCTTCCGCTCGAGGACCAGCTTCCCGTGGTTGCCCGTGTCTACACGAATGTCCGCGATGAAGTCGCCGGCCACCTTGCCCCGGTTCTTCACGTTGAACGTCCAGGTCACCACACCCGTGCTCTGGTCACAGGTAACCTGGAGCGTCTTCTTCCCCATTCCCGGCCAGGCCTCGTTGTCTTTCTCGTTCTCCTTCG
The DNA here is from genome assembly GCA_020850915.1 of Chloroflexota bacterium. Next base: position 6,192 of record JADZDV010000189.1, read on the forward strand.
CCAGCGCAGCGGCCGGAGCGATGGCCACCAGCATGCTGAGTCCCAGTAGTGCCGCGCGTACGCCGTTCAACGGTCCCCCCAATGGACAGGTCTGACATTATAGATGACAGATCGGAGAGCATGCGGACGAGTCAGCCGACGGGCTCACCCGCGCACGTCTTCCGGCGCGGATCGTCCAGGTGTCAGAGCGCTGACCTGGGCGACAAGGACGACTCCGTGGGATTCCGCCGGGTGCGACCGACTTGTGTTGGAACGGCCGTTGTAGGGACGCTGCCTG
>JADZDV010000190.1 GCA_020850915.1 Chloroflexota bacterium
GCCGGATACTGGCCGTCCCCGATCGGTCGATAGACGTCGGCGCGCAGGACAATGCCGTCGTTCATCGGGATCGGTACGTGGAAGTCGACCGTCATCCCATCCCGGATCTCGGTTCGCTCGTTGACCTGGACCGTCTGGCTCACAGTGACAACTCCAACCCCACCCGACGAGCGGGCAGCTTGCAGGTGGTCCGAGCGGGCGATCCTGGCATGGGAGCGCCGACTGGTGGGTGTCAGGCGCTCGGACGTCGCGTGGAATTGTAGAGTCGTCAGCCTGGACCCGAACAGGCGATCGAGCGCGCGTCTGCCCGGGCCAGCCATCGCAAGCGCCGATGCGCCGCCGTGAATGCCGTCGATGCCAGCCCCGCGGCGGCCGCTCGTCACCGCTTGAAGTCCTCCGGACGCATTCGAGTGCCAGTCCTCCAGGAGAGCGCATCGTGGGACTGGCGCCGGGATCTGCCGCGCCCATGGCCAGGCGGTGCCTCCATGGCGGAATCGTGACGAGCAGCAGCCGAATTCGGCAGGTCTCGCCTCCCAGCCGGTACGGGACTTGCGCTCGTCTCGGGCGAATTGGCAGCGCGTCGCCCCGCGCCCGAGCGGTCGCGGCGCACGCTGGTGACTGGCAGTGGTCGTATCTCGTGTTCGGAACCCGCGATGCGCCTGGTCGGAGGAGGGCGTCCGCGTGGTGAGTTCGTATCGGTCGGTGGAGGATCCTGTGCTTCGTTGGTCTGTCCTCATCATCTCCACCCTGGCGCTCGCCGGCGCCACGGCGTTCGCCGGGCGACCGGCGCCCGCCGAGGCGCAGCCGGCAGGCTGCATCTTCCAGCTCGGCTTCGAGACCCTGCACGACATGATCCCCGACATCGTCGGGGACTGCATCGAGAACGAGTGGCACAACGCCGAGAACGGCGACGGGCTCCAGCGCACCACGCACGGCCTCGAGGTGTGGCGCAAGTCCGACAACTGGACCGCCTTCACCGACGGCTACATGACCTGGGTCAACGGCCCCTTCGGCCTTCAGGCGCGTCTGAACACCGAGCGCTTCCCATGGGAAGGTGACGCGGCAGTGCCCGCGCTGCCGAGCAGCGCTCCTTCGAGCGGCGCTGGCGCGGCCACCGGCGGCGCGGCCGGTGGCGGCACGACGGCCACGTCGACGCCAACCACCAGCGATAATCCGCCCGACCTGGACCTCCACCTCTCGGATGACACTGTCGATCAGAACGCGACGTTCCAGCTCCGCCTGACGGCGACCGACGACGATGGCGTCGACGCGATGTGGTGGTGGGCGACCAGCACCAGCGACCAGAGCCTGCGGGACACCCACACCATCGATTGTCACGGTGCGACCCCTTGTCGCCAGACCTTCAATCTGAGCACGAGCGACACCGGCACCATTACATTCCACGCCGTGGCGCGTGACATGGCCGGCAACACACGAGACGAAGTCGTTGACGACCTCCGTGTTCGCTCGGCTGCCGCGACCGCCACACCGACCCCGACACCCGTGCCGACCGCGACGCCCACCAGGACGCCTTGACCAGGACGTCCGAAGCGCGCGACGACCGCGTCCCAGAACAGCGCCTCCCCCTCCGGAGGCGCTGTTCCGCTGCCCAGCGAGGGTGAGGACCCGGCGTTCCCGGCGCCGCGGGCGCGGGGTCAGGGGAAGACAGCCCCCTGCGTTGCGCCGTGTTCGGTGTCCCGGTCGTACGCCGCCTGGAGATCCGAGTAGCGCGCGACGACCGCGCGGCCGGCCGAGTCGGCGGCGCGGTCGAGGTCGCCACACGACAGGTACATGCCGAGGCCGCTCAGCGCTTTCAGCAGCTCCGGCCCGGCTTGCAGCGCGATCGTCTCGTGGCCAGCTTCGTGATCCCGCAGTCCGCCAAGGAAGCGATCCCAGCGATCAACCAGTCGCCGCGAAGCTGACGAGGGCTCCGTCCAGCGCGGCAGCGTCGTGATGACGCTGAGCTTGACCGTCATCGGTCCAGCAGCGCAGCGGCTGCCCAGGTCCACGTGCGGAAACGTCCAGGTCGCTCCCCAGTCGACGCTCGCCGACCACTCCTGACCGTCTTCACGCGGGCCGCCGCGGTTCATCCGCTCCAGGAGCTGCCGCTCGTTGGCACCGGTCACGTCGTAGTACGTCGTCGCGCGGCTGACCTGCACCGTCCCGGCGCCTCCGGCGCCAAACGCGGGCGCCTGGACCGGGTACGCTGGCCCGCCTCGGTAAGGGGGACCGGTGAGCGTCGTCGAAGTCGTCGCTGGCACGGTCCAGCTCCCCTGTCCGGAAGCATCAACCGTCGCGCCTGATGACGTAGCGGATTGGTCCTGGTCAGAGCCAGGCTCAGCGCTGGGCGGCGCGTCGCTCCCCGAGGACTGCGCGAGGGCTGGCACCCCCGCGACGCCCGAGAAGAGCGTGACAACCGCGAAGAGTGAGGACAGGACGAGCCTGGGCTCGAAGCTGCGCACCCGCCGGGACCCTGTCATTGGAACCTCAGGCCGTCAGACCAGACATCGGCACTCCGGTTCCTACGCGGTCCGCCAGCCATCGTGGCGCACAGTCCCGGGAGTCGGAAGGGCCGTGCGTCATCATACACCGATCCAGGGGACGACCGTCCAGCGGCCCGTGAGTCAGTTGGTCGCACGCTAGAATCGGCTGGAAGCGCCGCCCGCGACGGCCACCGGAGCGAGATTGAAGCACGTGCCCATCCCGTCACTGTCTGGAGCCCCGCGTCTGACGCGCCGCCGGCTGCTCCGCCTGGTTGGGATCGCCGCGGCCGCCCTCGCCAGCAGCCTCGCGGCCAGTTGCATCTCCTACGTGGGCCGCGAGCCCGTCACACCGAGCCCTCCGCCGAAGCCGGTCGTGCCGCCACCGCCCACCAGCGCGAGGCCCTCGCCAGTCGCCGTGCCCAGCCCCAGCCCGGGCCCCAGCCCTACGCCGATCCCAGGGCCGTCTGGCATCTTCAGCGGCAGCGCCCCGCTCGTCTCGCGACCGTCGCCCGGCGCCAGCGGCAGCGAGCGGTTCGTAACGATCCGCCTGACGGACACGCTGCTGTTCGTGCCTGGCAATCAGACCGTCCCGGTCGGCACGACGGTCCTCTGGGTGAACTCCAGCGCCCAACCCCACACGATTACCGCCGACCGAAGCAAGGCGGCGGACCCGGCCCACGTGGAGCTGCCGCCCGGCGTGGAGCCATTCGACGCCGGACAGGTAGCCCCTGGTCAGACGTGGTCCCGTCTGTTCGACGTGCCCGGTCAGTATGCTTATGTCTGCCTCAATCATGAAGCGTTCGGCATGCCCGGCCGAATCACGGTCACCGGCTGAGCGCGGCGACGCCCTGCCGCGGGAGGTGTACCAGGGACCAGGCGTCGCCGCGCGCACCTATACCCTGACGGCGCTCGGCTCCAGCGGCTGGGTCACGCCGACCAGACTGTCCCGCGTCACGAGCCTCGCGAGCTCCTCCTCCGACCAGCCCTCCGTCCCCGCCGGGCGGACCGGCAGGACGAGGTAGCGGAGGTCTGCCGAGCTATCGCAGACCCGGACCTCCACGTCGTCAGGGACGGTCTGGCCAAACTCGGCCACCACCGCCCGCGGCTCCACGACAACGCGCCGTCGGTAGTTCAGGCTCTTGTACCAGTCTGGTGGCCGGCCCAGGATCTGGCGCGGATAGCAGGAGCAGAGGGTACAGACCACCACGTGGCGCAGCTTGTCCGTGTTCTCCAGGATCATGAACTCGTTGATCCCGCTGGCGTCGATCCCCATCTCCAGACAGGCCGTCTTTGAGTCGGTGAGCAGGCGCTGCTTGAACGACGGATCGACCCAGGCGCGGGCCACCAGGCGGGCGCCGTTGAGCGGCGAGCGCGCCTCGATATAGTCGATCTCCTGCTGAATGTCCTCCTCGGTCACCAGGCCCCGCTCGACGAGCAGCTCGCGGATCGCGTAGATCCGCTTGCCCCAGAACGGGACCACGTTCCTCGGATGCGGGTGGCCGTGCTCGTCGCGGCCCGTTTCGTGGCCGTTGCCATGCTCCCCACTCACGCCGCCCCTCCTTCGTCCACTGGCTCCAGCCAGCTCTCGAACACATCGACGAACAGCTTGTCACCATGCGCCGGCGCGCCCGGACCCCAGATCTCCTCCTGACGGAACCCAACCATGTAGAGCGGCGTCTCCGGCAGCCCGCTGCGCGCGTAGGCCAGCTCCTCCGGGTGGGGGAACGCGCCGTGGTAGTGCTCGATCCAGCCCCGCTTGCCGCGCACATAGAACGGCGTCCGGATGTGCCCCGGCGGATCAGCGAACCTCACGCGCACCGCCTCTCCCAGCTTGAAACGCGCCGCCACCGTACTCATGGCTCCCCCCACCGCGCCTCGAGGTCGGCCGTCTTCCGATCGATCTCTTCCTTCGTCAGATAGCCCTTCTCGATCAGGATCGCCTCGATGCCGTAGATCCAGCGCTCGTAGTAGGTGATGTCCGGATACAGGTCCGGCGGCATGTCCTCCCGTGCGCGCCGATGCTCGTCGAGGTTCCTGATCCCCCGCGCGTACAGCGCCATCGTGAGACCGTCCGCCAGCACCTCCCAGTCCGCGAGCTGGTGCTCAGAGCGGTCGATGGGGCCCGGTCCGGGCCGCCCACCCTGGTCGTGCGCTCTCGCCATCGCCCGTCCACCTCCAACCGACGGCTCGCGCAAGCCGTCGAGATGCCGGTGATCCTAACAGGGTGAGGATGCGCTCTGGCGGAACTCCGGCCAGCCACGCAGCCGCTCACGGGCCACGCAGCTCCCTTGACCGGTCCCTCTGGGCAGGGCTATCGTGCCCTCTCCGGGCGCTCGCCGCGACGATCCGGCGCGCGCATCGTCTCCGCGCCCCGGCCACCTTTCCCCTGGAGCCAACATCGTGGATCCGAACGCGAGGAAGACCGCCCTACGGATGATCCCCTACGGCCTGTACATCCTGACCGCCCAGCGCTCGGATGGCGAGGTGACCGCGGCCACCGTGAACTGGGTCACCCAGGCCTCCTTCGAGCCGCCGCTCGTCGCCGTCGGCGTGAAGACCGACTCGCACGGTTACGGCATCATCAAGGAGACCGGCGCGTTCGCCCTGAACGTTCTGGGTAAGGGTCAGCAGGGGCTCGCCTTCGCCTTCTTCAAGCCCGCCGAGCGCCAGGGCGACACGATCTCCGGCGAGCCGTTCCACGCCGGCGCAACAGGCGCCCCGATCCTGGAGAACACCCCGGCCTTCGTGGAGTGTCGCCTGGTGGAGTCGATCGAGCGCGGCGACCACGCCGTCTTCGTGGGTGAGGTCGTGGACGCGGGCGTCGCCAGCGCGCCGGAGGGCCGTCCGGACGACGCCACCCTCCTGCTGAAGGATCTCGGCGAACGGGTTTTCTACGGCGGCTGAGCCGACCACTGGCGCCCTAGCCAGTCTGCTTCGGTGCCCGCTCCTGGAACGCGCGGTCGAGCAGCCTGTCGATCCGCGCCTGCAAGGTCTGCAGCCGTGTCTTCTCCTGGTCCGCCGTCAACCGGCCCTTCTGCACCAGCCGGTCCAGGTGTGCCTGCCTGGCGGAGAGGATGGCCGACCGGATCGCCTCGCGGCTCTTGCCGTTCTCCGCGCCGATCTGCGCGATCGTCTTGCCCTGCTGCAAGCCCTTCACGATGGTGTCGGCCGACGTGCCGAGAATCGGCGCCAGCCGGTCCGCGTGGGTTGCCAGCCGTGCCTGGAACATCGCGTCGCGAAGCTTGTCCTGGGAAATGCCGAGCGCCGTGGAGAGATGCCCCAGGAAGCCCTGCTGACCCGCGCGCTGTCCGCGCTTCTCCCCTGCGCCCTGCTGCTTCGCTGAAGGCGTCGGCGTCGCCGCGGCAGTCGCGCTGGTTGCCTGTGCCGCGACCTGCCGCGACTGCATAAGAAAGGGAGCGGCTCCGCCGCTGACAACGAGCACCGCGCCCAGAACGGCCGCTGTCTTACTACGCCACGATTTCATTGACGGACCACCGATCTCCGAACCTGCCGAATTGAGCGCTCCCCGTTCGAGGGCCTCTTCAGAGAGCATACGAGCCCTCTGTAAAACAACTGCTAAACGCCGGTCAGATTCTCATAAGACTCCCACCTTCGGCAATCGTTAGAGAGCACCCGTTGTGCTGGCCCATCGCCCACTCTATCGCTCTCGAAGCTGTTCATCCTGCCCGCCGACGCCCGGCCGCTCAGCCGCTACGCCCCCAAGCTCCCTCTGGCCTGCGCGCTGATCGCCCGCGCATTCGGCAGCTCGCCCACGGGCGCCAGATGGCGGCGCCGTCAGACCGCGCCATTCCCGCTTTACCACGGGTGCGACCGACTTGTGTTGAAGCCACCGGTAGGGGCGGAGCAACGACACGGCAACATCTTTCGGGCTCACCCCTGTGCCGGGTGCGACCGACGTGTGTTGAAACGGCCGTTGTAGGAGCGGCGCTTGCTGCGCCCGTGCAACAGCGGAGACGACTGTATCGGGGCCTGCAGGCGCAGCAAGCAGCGCCCCTGCCGATCTGGCGACCACGCTGCAACATGGTTCGGGCGCAACACCTTGCCGCTTTGCTTGACAGGTCGTATTCATCTCCCTATGCTAGGAACGACCCCCAGCACCCAGACCAGAACGCGCGGAGTGTTCGGTGGATCCACGTTTGACGATCGCGGGAGGTAGGCTCACGGACGGTTAGTACGCCGATAGACCAGGGGAGGGCGAGATGGATGTCCAGTTCCTGTACAGCGCGGAGCTGCCACGACCGGCCACGCACCAGCCTCACGCCACGCGGGCCGGCGATTTCATCTTCACGTCGTCAATCTACCCGCTCGATACGGAGAGCGGACTCGTCGTCCAGGCGGACGAGACATACCAGTACGTGCGCGAGTCGCACGCTGAAGCGCAGTCCAGACGCTGTCTGGAGACGCTGCGCAAGACCCTTGAAGGGACGGGTTCATCCCTCAGCAATGTGCTGAGGGTGGAAGTCCACCTGGCGCGACCAGAGGATTTCCTCGATTTCAAGCTCGTCTGGCAGGAGTACTTTCCCAGCGAGCCCCCGGCGCTCACGGCCACCGAGGTTGGCGACGAGCATATCTACCCCGGCGCCCTGCTGAACCTTCACGCCGTCGCCCTGGCGAACGACTCCAGCTACCGCCGCGAGGTGATCCGCGCCGACGACGCCCCGAGCCTGAGCGATGCCATGGGCGCCTCGCAGGCGGTCAGAGCCGGCCCGTTCGTCTTCCCGTCCGCGGTCCCCGCGACCGACTTCGTCAGCGGCATCGCCGCGGGGAGGCGCCCCGGGTTCCCGAACTACGGCTCTGACGCCGAGATGCAGGCTCAGTACCACTTCCAGCAGCTCAACAGAGTCCTCGCGAAAGCCGGCACCTCGCTGGAGCAGGCGGTGGAAGCGCAGCTCTACGAGCCCGACCTCAGCACCTTCCACGATGTCGACGGCATCTGGGGCCAGTCTTTGCCAACCCCGCCGCCGCGCAGCTCGATGGGCATGAAAGGCCTGCTCGTCCCCGGCGCCCTGATGGTCGCGAACCTCATCGTCCTGGTCCCAGACGCCGAGCATCAGAAGACGGAGTCGCGCGCCGGGATCCATTACCACCCGGTGGACGTCCGCAAGGTCAACTTCTCGCCGACCATCAAGGCGGGCCCCTGGCGGTTCCTCGCCGGCCAGGTCGCCACTCCGGACATGATGTCGGTTCACAACGCCCCGCCAGGCCTGCCCTACTATTTCTCCGACATCGAAGTCCAGACGCGCTTCACCATGGGTCGCCTCAGGGAGCAGCTCGAGGCGAACGACAGCGATCTCGCCCACGTCTTCGACGCCAGAGTGTTCCTGCTCTATCCGCGCAGGGATTACCGCGGCTTCGAGCGGGCCTGGCGCACCTTCTTCCCCAACCCGGACCGGTCGCCGGCCCTGGCCCTCATACCATCGACCGGCATCATGTTCCCCGGACCGATCATCGAGATCGACCTGTCTGCCGTTGCACGCTGACTCTCGCTCGTCTGGAACGAGCGATCGGAGCTGAGGAGGGCTGATGACGATGATGCCGACGACGTTGCGGAAAGAGACGATCACTTCGGAGCGCGTCCCGAAGCCGCTGGCCAACTACTGCCAGGCGGTCCGGGCCGGGCAGTTCCTGTTCCTGGCTGGCCAGCTCGCCAGCGACTACCAGACGGGCATCCCGGCAGAAGCTCGACGCAATCCCGAGTTCCCCTCCTATGGCTCGGACATCGAGCTCCAGACGCGCTACATCCTGCGCAACATCGGAGAGGTGCTGGAAGCCGGCGGCAGCTCTTTCGACCAGGTGGTCAAGGCGCAGGTGTTCCTCCAGGACCGGCGCGACTTCGATGGCTTTGACCGGGTCTGGAAGGAGTTCTTCGGCGACAATCCGCCGCCTCGAACGACGATCCAGATGGGTCGACCGGCCCTGCTGGTGCCCGGCGCGCTGGTCGAGATCGATCTGATCGGGCTAGTGAAAGACAGCGGCGTGAAAAAGGAGGTCATCCGTTCATCCGACCTGGTAATGCCGCTGGTGAACTACGTGCCGGTCGTGCGAGCTGGCCAGTTCGTCTTCGCGGCGGGACAGGTCGCTTCGGACTTCAAGACGGGCGTGGCAGCAGCCGCGAAGGTCCCGGAGGCCTTTCCCTACTACGGCTCCAGCATCGAGCGCCAGACCCGCTACACCCTGGAGAACCTCAAGCGGACCTTTGCCGCCGCGGGCAGCTCGCTGGACAACGTCGTGAAGGCCCAGGTGTTCCTCACCAGCCTGGCGTTGTTCGACGAGTTTGACGACGTCTGGAATGAGTACTTCCCCTCCCCACCGCCACGGACGACGGTGCAGTGCGGCGCCATTCTGAACCCGGACTGTCTGCTCGAGATCGATCTGATCGGGATCGTGCCCGGCAACGGGGTGCAGCGGGAGGTCATTCGAGCAGAGGGCTGCCCAGCGCCGCTCGCGAATTACGCCCAGGCGATCAAAGCCGGCCCGTACGTCTTCCTGGCCGGGCAACTGGCCAGCGACTTCCAGCACGGCGTTGCGCCCGAGGCGCGGGTCGACCCGAATTTCAAGTGGTATGGGTCAGACATCCGCAAGCAGACCGAGTACATCCTGAGGAACTGCGAGAAGGTCCTGACCGCCGCTGGCAGCAGCCTGGACCAGGTTGTCAAGGCGCAGGCGTTCCACACCAACCTGGACAACTTCTATCAGTTCGACCGAGTCTGGAAACGGTTCTTCCCGGCGCCGCCTCCCAGGACGACCATCCAGACCGATGGCGACGGTCTCCTGGTGCCCGGCGCGCTGGTGGAGATCGACCTGATCGGCCTCGCGCCAGGCGGCTGAGGCCACCACAGCGCCCCGGCGACGCGTGGTCCGCATCGCCGGGGTCCGAGCGGTCAAGACGGTGGCCGTCAGGCCCCCCAACGGGACGACGAAGGAGGACTCCCGTGCGTCGCTCAACTTCCCCACTGCTCATCCTGAGCTCGATCCTGGCTCTCACCCTGATCCTGGCCGGCTGCGCGCCCGCCGCGGCGCCGAGTCCAGCGCCAGCCTCCAAGCCGGCGGCCCCTCCGGCCGCGGCGCCCGCCACCTCCGCGCCCGCCACCGCGGCGCCCAAGCCGGCGGCGGCACCTCCCGCCGCCCCGGCAGCGCCGGCGGCACCCGCCGCGACAACCGCGCCCGCCGCGGCCAAGCCTCCCGCCGCGGCAGCGGTCACCGGCCCGATCAAGATCGGCCATTTCGCTCCGATGAGCGGCGACGCCGCGGTTGACGGGCAGAACGCCAGGGACGGCGTCAACCTGTACATCGACGAGGTGAACGCCAGCGGTGGCGTGCTCGGCCAGAAGATCGAAGTCATTCACGAGGACGACGCCGGCAAGCCGGAGCAGGCGGTCAACATCTGCAACAAGTTCGTCAGCCAGGACAAGGTCGCCGTGGTGATTGGCGGCGTCAGCAGCCCCACCTCGCTGGCCTGCTCCGAAGTCACCAGGAAGGCTGAGACACCTCAGATCATCACCTCCGGCACCGCCGCGCGGATCACACAGCTCGGGAACCCATTCATCTTTCGCATTCCCGCGCCAGACACCCAGCTCGGCATCGACGTCGCTCAATACGCCAAGAAGCGAGGCTGGGCGAAGATCGGCATCATCCACGTCAACGACGACTTCGGCAACGGTGGCGCCAAGGCCGTGACCGACGAGGCCGAGAAGCTCGGGGGATCGGTGGTAGCCAACGAGTCCTACGCCCGTGGAGATAAAGACTTTACCGCTCAGCTCGCCAAGATCAAGCGCGCCCAGCCGGACGTGCTCGTGGACTGGTCCCGCTACACCGAAGGATCGCTCATCGCCAAGCAGAAGCTCGATCTTGGCATCTCCGCGCCGCTCATGAGCAGTGAGAGCGCCGGCTCGCCCGCGTACTTGCAGCTCGGCGGTGACGCCGCCAACGGCGTGATTTTCGCGACCCACTGGTACCCCGGCTTGCCCGAGCCGACCTCGAAGGCGTTCATCGACGCCTTCCAAAAACGGTACAACCGCATGCCAGACTACTCCGCCGCCCAGGCGAACTCGGCGTCGCGTGCCGCGGTCGACGCGATCAAGCGCGCCGGCTCGATCGATCACCAGAAGATCCGGGATGCGCTGGCCGCGACCAGCAATCTGGAGACGCCCAAGGGCAAGCTCTCGTTCAAACCGAACGGGGATCCCACGTACGGCTCGTTCATCGTCCAGATCAAGAACGGCACGATCGTCAAAGTCGACGACTGAGCTCACACGGAGGGGCACGCCGGATGGACGAGATCCTGCTGCAGCAGATCATCGGGGGCATCGCGATCGGCGTCATCTACGGCCTGGTCGCGGTCGGCTTCAGCATGCTCATCCGGGCGATGGACCTGATCAACTTCGCCCAGGGCGAGATGCTGATGATCGGCGGCCTGGTTGGCTATACGC
>JADZDV010000191.1 GCA_020850915.1 Chloroflexota bacterium
CCTGGTTCGGGTGGTGGAGCGGCTTGCCGGCCAGGCGGTCGCGGATCCAGTCCATCATCATGCCGTGCATCGGCGCCGACCAGGTGACCCCGCTCTCGCCGCCGATCGTCGGCATGTGGTGCTGGTCGGCGAAGACCCACAGCTCGGCCGGCGCCTTGACGAGGTCGTACGCCTTGTAGACCTCCTCCAGCGGACTGCGGGGGTCGTACTCGCCGGCCGTCATGAGCGTTGGCGCGGTGATGTTCGGGAGCGCGTCCTCGAGCGTCATCGCCTGGATCGTCCGGTCCAGCTCCTCCTCGTCCTCGGCCTGGGTGATGTACGCCATCAACTGCTTCCAGCGCGGTGATTCCAAGTCCATCAGGAACTGCTTGTCGCAGTAGCTCGCGGCCGGGGCGGCCACCACTTTCAGGCGCCGATCCCGCGCGGCGAAGCGCAGGCCCCAGTAGGAGCCGAAGCTGATGGCGTACAGGCCGAGCCTGTCGGCGTCCACGTCCGGCCGCTGGGCCAGCACGTCCAGCGCCGCGCTGGCCGCCTCCTCGTAGTTGTCCGCCGTCATCTTGACGCCGCGCAGATTGCTCTCGCCCTGGCCGGGGCCGTCGAACGAGAAGACGTGCATGCCCCGCTGGTGGGCAGGGTTGAAGAGCGGATGCGGCCAGAACTCCTTCGTGATGTCGCAGCCCGGGATGTAGAAGACCAGCGGCGCCGGGCCGCTGACTGGGGCGAGATGGAGATTGCCGGAGACAACGGTCCCGTTCCAGGGAATGTCGACGTGCTCGATCGTGTACGGGGCGTTCGCGCGCAGCTTCCCGTAGCAGCGCATCAGGCAGGCGTGCAGGTAGCGCTTCGCCTCGTTGTTCTGGAAGATCGGGTGCTGGGCGCCACCCCAGACGAGGGAGGCGCGGAAGTACAGGTCTGTCGCGGTCTCGCGATGGCCGTCCGCTGCCTCTGCGTCGGCCAGCGCCTCCATCCCCTCGGCCTCCATGCCGAGATGCTTGCTGATCATGTCGTGGTTGCGGACGCTGCGCGGGAGACCGCCGCGCTCGTCGCCCTGGAAGTGGAAGACCTTGCCGGTCTCCTGGACGAGGTAGTCCAGCATCCACTGCTGGCTGTCACGCGCCAGCCGCGCTCTGCCCTTGAACGCCGAAATGCGACCCGCCATTCGCTCGGACCTCCGTGTGATTGGAGCTGCCGGGCTCTGGAGTGCGCGCCGTGGACCGCTCGCCGCCCCCAGGGGCGACCCGGGTGGAGCGCCGCTGCCGAACTGCCCGCCCCAAGTGTACAAACAAACAGGGCCAACCGACGGTCTGACCCGGCAGACAGCTTCCGTGCTCACGGACGCCGCGCGACGGTCTCTTGCACACGACGGTTGCGCGCCCCGGCGGATCGTCGCCGAGCGGTCGTTCCGGACCGTGCTGGTCGCACCCGACTCGGCGGCGCGCTACGATCTGTCCTGCATGTCACACCGAACGTCACGAACAGCCATCGCCCGTCGCGCCGAGCCGGGGCGCGGGTGAGTCGGCCGGCGCTCGAGGCGCGGCCCCGTCGAACCTTCCCCGGTAACCAGGCGCAGCGGGCCCGTTTCGAGCGAGGGCACTGGCTCGCGCTGCTGACCGCCGGCGTCTGGGGCACGCTGCACAGCGTCTCGAAGTTCGCTCTCGCCGAGACAGGACCGGCTCAGCTCACCTTCATGCGGGTGGTGCTGGCCACGCTCGTGCTGCTGGGGATCTGCCTCGTTACCGGGCAGCTCCACTCGCTGCGGCGGGCGTCGCGACGCGACTGGCTGGCGCTGATCGCGCTGGGCGTCTTTGGTGGGAGTATGAGTCCGCTCTTTGCCATGTACAGCTTGCGCCTGCTGCCGGCGTCTGTGGCGGGCTTCTTCTCGAACACCAGCCCGCTCCTGATCGCGTTCATCGCGCCGGCAGTGCTGCACGAGAGGCTCGGTCGCGGCGCGCTGCTCGGGATCCTGCTCGGCTTCGCCGGCGTCCTGCTGATCGTTCAGCCTGGCTCCGGGCCGAGCGGCATGGATGTACCAGTCTTCGGCGCGGTCCTGGCGATCCTCAGCTCGGTCACCTGGGCCGGCTACATGGTCGTCGGACGGTACCTGATGGGGCGCCATCGCCCGATCGCGGTCACAACGGTCTCGAGCCTGGTGGGAACGGCGGGGATCGGTCTGGTCGCCTTCGTGGACGGCGGCCTGATGTCAGGGATTCAGGCGCTACCGGAGATCTGGCCGATCGTGCTCTGGGTGGGATTGGTTGCCAACGGGCTCGGCTTCGGCGCCTGGATGGTCGCCATCTCCCGCCTCGGCGCCGGCCGGGTCGCCGCGTTCCAGTACCTGGTCCCGGTCGTCGGCACCCTGATGGCGTTCCTGGTTCTGGACGAGGAGCCCACGCCCGTGTTCATCGCCGGCGGCGCGTTGATCTTGCTGGGGGTAGGGTTGTCGCAGACCGGGCGAGGCTAACCGATGAGCGCGTCGCCGCGGATCGCGACGAGGCCGCTCGGCGCCAGGGGGTCGATAGGGTAGGCCCCAGGGCTGTAACTCGCGCGCCGGGCTGCCAGGCTGGGCACCGCGGCTTCGTTGCAGCCTGGCGTCAGGCCGGGCTGTCGCGCGCAGCGGGCGCGGCGCCGCCCGGCTCGGGGTGATCGCCGTGGCTGGCGGCTGGCGGCTGGCGGCAGGTGGACACAAAGAACGCGGGGCCAGCGGCCCCGCGTTCGCGCGGTCTCTTCCTGCAAGGTCAGATCGTGCCGGCCACAACCTGGTCGTATCGGGCCACGCTCAGCTCGGTCACAGAGACCGCGTGGTCGAGCTTGACGACCGAGGCTCGACCAGCGACGAAGGTGGCGATCTCGACGTTCCCTCTCACGGTGCCGTACGCGTAGGTCACGTTGCCGTTCTCGAGCTTCGCAAGACTCAGGTGAGTGTAATCGTTGAGGCCGCTGTCCAGGCGCTGCCAGCCCTGGTTCAGCAGGTTGTTCCGATCCATCTCGAGCGAGGCTTCAGGCGAGACGCTTGGGGAGTCGATTCGAATGATCGCCTGGCTAACGGCAACGGGGGCCTTGGCGAGGTTCTCTTCCGTCTCGGGTCGGACCAGCAGGATCGTGAACTTCACGCCGTTGCCGTTCGGGAACTCGGTGAGCCTCGTGTAGTCTGGCCGCAGGTTGAATCCTGGCGGCAGGTCCGAGGCGGTGATCGCGATCTGTCGCGGGTCGATGTTCGAGGTGGTCGCGGCGGAAGCCGCCTCGGTCAGCGAACTGGTGGCGAGGGCTCCGATGGTCAGGACTGCGAGCACTGGGCGGACGAGACACCTGGCGTTCATCTCCGTGTTCCTTCGCTTTCTTCGAGCTGCATGCCCGGTTGGTCTTAGCCTACGCCCACGGCGCGCTCCTGTCGGCGCGCAAGACGACAGTTCCGTTGTGCATGGCGCAACGCCGGAGGTGTGCTGCCGACGACACGGGTCCGCCCGGCGAGCCGGTGTGTCAGAGCGGTATCCTGCTGGCGCTCCGCGCGCGGGCCCTGGACAAACCGAGGGTGGGATCCGCACGGTTGTGCGAACAGCGACCGCGGGTTTCACCGTGGCGCTGGTCCAGGCGACACACGTCAGCTCGGGGAAGCCGGAGTGTCAGCGAGTCGGTCAGGATGGCCGCCGCGATGGGACGGGCGGCCGGGTCAGGCGCTCAGTCGGCGCTGAACGCCACGCCCAGTTGCTCCTCGACCAGGGCGGCCAGGTCGCGCAGGGCCTGCAGCTCGGATGGGTCCAGCTCACGCGGTCGGTTGTCGATGACGCAGAACGAGCCGACGTGGCTGCCGTCCGGTGCGGAGAGCGGCTGGCCGGCGTAGAAGCGCACGCGAGGCTCGCCCGTGACGAGCGGATTGTCCGCGAAGCGCGCGTCCTGGAGCGCGTCGGGCACCACGAGGGTGTCTGCCCCGAGAATGGCGTGGGCGCAGAACGCGGACTCGCGCGGCGTCTCGCTGGCCTCCAGCCCCACCCGGGACTTGAACCACTGGCGGTCGGCGTCCACCAGGCTCACCAGGGCGATCGGCACGCGGAACAGGTGCTGCGCCAGCCGGGTCAGGCGGTCGAAGCGCTCTTCGGCGGGAGTGTCCAGGATCTTGAGCCGCCGGAGCGCCTGGATGCGGGTCGCCTCGTCCGGGGGCAGAGGCGCCTTCAGCCAGCGCGAGCGCGTCCGCAGCAGCCATGCCCGCGCCTTCGTCCGCGCGTACTCGGCCGAGAACGGCTGCACGAGCCAGTCCGAGACCCCGGCTTCAGCACCCCCGGCAGTCTCGACGGGATCGTCGGTCGCGGCGACCAGGACGACCGGCGCGTCGCGGATGGCCGCGTCCGGCTCGCCGCGGAGCGCGCGGCAGACCTCCAGCCCGTCCCGGCCGGCGAGGCGGCGGTCCAGGATCACCAGCCCGGGCCTCTCCTCGACGGCCAGCCGCCGAGCCTGCTCCCCATTCGTCGCCGCGAGCACTCTCATGCCGTCCGGCTGGATGGCGCTCGCCAGCAGGTCGGCGGTAGCCTGGTCCGACATGGCGATCACCACGCTCTGGCCAGCGGTCGTGCAGCAGGCGCCGGAGAGGTCCAGGGCGCTGGCCGCGACCGTGGTCGGGGCAGCCGCGTGGCTCGGCGCCAGCTCGATCGCCATCCCCTCCGCCGCGACGACTAGCTCCAGAGGAGAGCCCGCGGCGGCAATGCGTCGTCGGCCGTCCTCCAGGATGCGGTCGAGCGCCGCGTCGTCCCGGAGTGGATCGTGGTGGAACAGGGCGAGACGCTTCACGCCGGCCGCCATGGCCAGCTCGATCACGTACTCGATCGTGCTGTGGCCCCAGCCGACCTTCCCCGGGTACTCCGCCGCGGTGTACTGGCTGTCGTGGATCAGAAGGTCCGCGCCGGCGATGAATTCGGCGTGCCGCTCGTCCAGCCCGAACTGTGGCGCTGAGCAGCCAGCGGGACTCGGCGTCATGGCCAGCGCCCGGGAGTACGGCTCGTGGTCGGTCGCGTACACCACGGCGACGCCGCCCCCTTCAAGGCGATAGCCGAGGGTGAGGGACGGGTGGTTCAGGTACTGCGTGACGACGTGCACGTCGCCGATCTCGAAGACGCCTTCGGCCAGCTCGTGATAGCGGATCGTCGCCCCGAGCCGCTCGAGGCTCACCGGGAAGTAGGTGTACTGCATCTGGCCGGCGAGGGTGTCCTTGAGGTTGTCGCCAACCCCGCGGGGCGCGTAGAGATCCCACTCGTTGCCAGGCAGGAAGAGCGGGGTAAAGAACGGAATGCCCTGGATGTGGTCCCAGTGCGTGTGGCTGATCAGGATGTGGCCGCTCAGCGGCCGTTGGCCCGAGGCCAGGAGCGCCTGCCCGAGCCCGTGGGCGCCCGTGCCGCAGTCGAGCACCACCCGCGTACCCGCCGCCGATTGCGCTTCGACGCAGGACGTATTGCCACCGTAGCGGACCGTGCTGGGCCCCGCCTTGGCGATCGAGCCGCGGGTACCCCAGAAGCGAACACGCATGAGAGCCCCCGACCAGGCCGGCATTGTAGCGAAAGCCACCGCGCGAGGACACAGGCACGATGGCGAAAAGCTTCTAGATCCATTGCGGAATCCGTGTTACACTTGCTGCCGACTGCAAGGGCGGAGGCGGTGTCATGGCCAACGAGCACTGGCTGGATGAGATTGCGCGCGAGCTTGCGGCAGGCCTGCCGCGCCGCGGCGCGCTTCGGCGACTTGGCGGCGGGCTGGTGGGGGCGGTCCTGGCCCTGTCTGGCCGCGGTGAGGCGCTTGCAGTGTCGCGGCCCCATCGGTCGCGGTGCGACGACCGCTGCACGTCGAACCAGACGTGCTGCCCGGACGGCACCTGTGCCACGCTGTCGAGCGATCCCCTGAACTGCGGGACGTGCGGTCGGAAGTGTCCAACCGGCGCGGTCTGCTACCGGGGCAGTTGCTGCACGCAGCGGGGTGACACATGCGGCGCCGGTTCGAGATGCTGCGGCTCGCTGCATTGCCTGCATGTGAATGGAAGCCCGCCATTCTTCAACGGCGGCCCGACCATCTGCATCGAGTGCGGGACGCTCGAGGCTCCCTGCAGTCTGTCTCAGCCGTGCTGCCCGGGTGCGAGGTGTACCGTTCTGAACGGCAGCGGCGGCGTCTGCGTTCCTGACTGCGGTCTGGAGAGCCAGTACTGCAATGCGACGAAGCCGTGCTGCGCTCCCCTCTATACCTGCAACTTTGAGTATGGCGACTCAGGCTATTGCGTCCAGGACTGCAGGCGGGAGGGGGATCTGTGTGGAGAGGCATTTGGCGCCTGCTGCCCGGAACGGAGCCTGACCTGTCAGATGATCAACGGCAGCGTCGGGATATGCCGTGCGTTGAGGCACCGCTAGCGTCGAGAGGCCTGGCGCTGCCCACCAGGTCTCTCCGCTCCGCCTGCTGACCTGGGGGTTAGAGCCGGAAGAGCGCCACGGCGGCGCCGGGCGGCACCGCCTGTTGCTCCTCATCGGAAACAAGCGCGGCGCGGATGTTGGAGACGCAGCGTCGCACCCAGCCCCGCTGGACCGCGTAGTCGTTGCTGAGCGGCATGTGGCTCGGGCCCAGGGTGCGAATGGCGAAGTCGACCTCGCCCTCATCCCAGACGGCCGGCGCGGGGCTGGATGAGCGAGGCAAGCCACCCGTTGGCCTCTTCCTCGAACTCAGGCTCGGACTCCCTGAGCACAACGTGCAGCATGACCAGCCCGCCTCGAACGGCGCAGGAGAACTCGTCGGACTGAGCCCGCGGCTCGACCGTTCTCGGAGCGAGAACCCGCCGTGGAAGGCGAGCACCAGCTCCTGGGTGCCCCCCTTGGGCGCCTAAACCAAAGCCAAGGTGGGGTCCACATGGTTGTGCGAGCAGTGTCCTCGGGTTTCGCCGTAGCTTTGGTTTAGATGTGGGCGGCGACGTACTGCTCCATCAACTCGAGCGGCTCGACCCTGACGTCGCCCCAGTGGCAGAGGTTGACGAAGCTCGTCGGCGTGATGGTCGCGCGGGTCGAGATTGCCCATGGCTCCTTCATCTGCTGGCGCGTCAATGGGCGACCGACGGCTCGAGACTCGTAGTACTGGCGCTCGCTTTTCGGTGTCTCTCCGCCGAGCAGCGTCGGGCAGGAAAGCGGCGGCCCGCTACGCGAGCGAGCCGACCACCAGGCGCTCGTGCAGCATGCTGATCATCTCGTCAAGCGCGGCGTCCGCCCAGACGTCGAAGATCGGCGAGGCCAGCATCGCGGCGTAGTCCTCGTCCGATCGCTTCCGCGTCTGCTCCGACGACTCGCCTGGCTGGGGCTGCTGGAAGCGGCCTCGCAGGCGGTCTTTGTGGTAGATGGCGGGGAACTCCAGATACCAGTAGAGCAGCTCGAAGTCCCGCGTGAAGAACGCCACCACCGGGATCGAGAGGAACGTCGCGCCGCCCCTCTCCCGCAGGAACGGCGTGACGAGGTCGGCGTTCGGCGCGTCCGGCTCGGGCCTGGCGCCGCCGCCCCAGTGGTGGCCGTCCCGCGTGAAGATCCGCAGCTCCATCCCACCCGCCTCGGCGAGGCGCTGGATGCTCCCCACGTCGCGACGGCAGTCGGACGACCACTCCTCCGAGATCATCAGGATCCTGGCCGGGCCGCCCGGCTGGCTGGTGAGCCAGCGCACCACGGCGAGCTGCGCCTCGCTCAGCTCCGTCCGCTCGTACCGCTGGCGCAGGAAGGTGGACCAGTCACGCCGTGGGTTCTTCTGAGAACCCTCGCGCCGCAAGTTCTCGGGCGTGGCGATGAATGCTACGTACTCATCGAACGTCATCCCCTGAGCAAAACGCTCCGGGGTCAGCCTGATCCTGGGCTCTGCCATCGTCGAACCTCCTCGTCAATCGTCTCGGTTGCCTCGATCTCGCCGATGTCGCCAGGGGACCGCGCTCATCGTCGCCGACGCTCCCACGCCTCGGGGTTCAGCAGCTCCGGCGGACGCTCGTCACTCAGGACCTGGCCGATGATCCGCGCGGCCATACGCCAGCTTACCTCCCAGACGCCCGTCGTGGAAGGCGAGCTGTGCGGGGTCATGATGACGTTGTCCAGCTTCGCCCAGCGCTCCCAGTCGGTGTTCGGCTCGCGGCGCCAGGCGTCCAGCCCAGCGCCTGCTATCCGTCCCTCCACCAGCGCCTCGTAGAGGGCGTCCTCGTCCACCAGCTTGCCACGCGCGGTGTTGACCAGGTAGGCGGTGGGCTTCATCAACGCCAGCGTCTCGGCGTTCACCAGCCTCTCCGTCTCCGGCGAGGCCGGGACGTGGGCGGTGAGGAAGTCGCTCTCTCGGAAGAGCTGCTCCTGGGAGACCAGCTCTACGCCGTAGGTCCGGACGAACTCCAGGTCCGGATACGGCTCGTGAGCGAGCACCCGCATGTCGAAGCCGCTCGCTCGCTTTGCCATGCCCCTGCCGATGCGTCCGAGGCCGAGGATCCCGAGCGTCCGTCGATACAGGTCCACGCCAGGGATGGCGCGCCAGACGCCCTGACGCATGGCCCGATCGTGACGCGGGATCTGATGGGCCAGTCCGAGCATCAGGGCGAAGGCGTGGTCCGCCACGGCGAAGCCGTTGCTGTCCGGCATCGTGGCGACCAGCACGCCCCGCTCGGTGGCGGCCGGGACGTCGACCGCGTCAAAGCCGACGCCCCAGCGGCAGACGAGCCGCGGCTCCGGCAGAGCGTCGAAGACCTCGGCCGCATACGGCTCACCCGCGGCGATGACGGTCCCGCGGCCCTCGAGCCCGCGGATGACGTCGGCCACCGGCGCGGAGGCGCGCCCGGCGCCAAACCGCGGCGCGACACCCAGCTCGCGCACCGGTCGCGGCATGTCGCCCCACTCCGCCTCGCTCCGGTTGAGGTTGACCGCGACCCGCACCACCGCCTCCGATCAGTCGACCCACCGCCCGTCGAGGAGGCCAGCACACCAGCCGACGTCGAGCGCCGATATCGTCTCTCACGGTAGACCGCGGGGAGGGCGGTGTCAACCGCCGGCTGGTGACTTCGCGCCCGGCGATCCCGCCGCTGGAGCATCAGCCGAGCGCCAGCTTCCGGGCATGCAAGACCTGGCGGCCAGCGACCGGCTCGACCTGGCTGCTTTGCAGCGTCTCGACGGCGAGTGTTTGGCCATCTGCCGTGGTGAACTCGATTTCGTACGCCTCGCCGTTGCCGTGCACGAGCACGACGGTTCCGACATCCCCGGTGATGAGACCGATGCGGGGCAGGTCTTCGCGCAGGGCGGCGAGATCCAGTTCGTTCAGTTGAATGCGAGCCATCTCCTCATCCATCACGCCGGGTAAGCAGTAACGAACACTGGCGGCGGCTGATTCTCGCGTAGCATCCACACTGTCACGATACGAGCTTGCCGCCCGAGCGGTCCCACCAGTACACCAATCCCCGCGTACTTTCGCCCATGAACAGAAATCGTCTCTATCTCATATCGCTCGTTGCTGCCAGGCCACATAGCGCATCCCGTAGGGTGCGCCCGAAACATGTTGCAGCGTGGTCGACCCGCCGACGTCA
>JADZDV010000192.1 GCA_020850915.1 Chloroflexota bacterium
CGCGTCTTCGGCTGCGACGGCCGGAGCGAGATGGGAGTAGATGACGCTGAGGCTCGTGCCGATGCCCTTGATGTCGACCAGGCGCGTCTGCGCCACGAAACGGGGGTCTTCTCCGGTGATGAACGACGAGAGCTTCCACTCCTCGAAGTACTCGCCCATGGTGGGAATCATCGTCAGCAGGGCGGTGAAGGCATCCTCGGCCGTGGGCTCCCACTCGCCGATCGCCGTATTCAGCTCCGACGTGGCGTCGTTCATCGCCTGCGCCGCGGCCAGGAAGACGTGCGCGTCGGGGAGGACCTCGCCCAGCTCGTCCTCGCCGTCCCCGTTCAGGTCCGCCCGCTCCGCCGTGTACTCCGGCACCGTGCCCCACAGGGTGGTCTCGAGTACGTGGTGGAAGATGTTGCCGGGGCTCTCGATCACCCGCCCGTCATCCAGGTTCAGGCTCCACTCGACGGCCTCTTCCGGGGCCTCTGCAGCCGGCGGTCCGGCGTCGATCCACGTGTCGTAGTACGAGAGCGAGGGAACGCCGGCGACGATGCCCTCGACGAGCTCGTAGTCGTTGTGGGCGAGGATCCACCGCTCCTTGGCGCCGCCGAGGAGCTCGACCAGCTCGTCCTGCCCGCCGGCCCAGGCGGCTCCGTAGTCGAAGCCGCTCCCCTCGACGAGCTCGAAGTACGCCTCGGCGTCGGCGAGCATCGCGGCCGTGCTCTCCCGCATCTCGGCTCCGTGCTCGATCAGGTAGTCCTTGATGCCGGTCACGTCGGCCTGGCCGATCGCCGCCGGTGCCGTCGAGGCGGCCGTGGACGTGGGCGCAGACTCGCTCCCGCCGCCGCAGGCGGCCAGCGAGATCGCCACCGCCGGCACCGACACCAGCGCCGCCGCAATTCGCATCAACATCGTCACGCTCCCTTCCCTCCTGCCGGGATTCCGGGTTGAACAGTGGTTCGTTGGGCCCGCCAGCGGCTGTAGGCGAACGTGGCCGCGACGAGCAGCAGAAACAGCGCCTGTGCGAGCGTGGTCTCGACCGTGGGGAAGATGCCGAGCGTCTCCATCAGGAGCGCGTTCTCGGGCACCCAGTCGAGCAGGGTGGCGTTGACCACTCCGGCTTCCTGCAGCTCCCGGATTCCCGCACCGGTGAGGCTGAACGCGAGCACCAGCAAGAGCAGCCCGGTGACCGTGAAGAACGCCTTCAGCGGCAGCCGTACGCTCAGGCGCAGAATGGCGTAGGCGATGGCCAGGACCACCGCCGAGCCGACCAGGAAGCCGAGCAGGACCGGCATCGGCTCGGCGTCGAAGAGCAGCGCCTGATAGAACAGCGCCGTCTCGAACCCCTCCCGGTAGACGACCGTGAACCCGAGCGCGGCCAGGGCCAGCGCCGATCCGCTCGTGACGGCCTTGCCGACCTTTCCCTTGATGAAGGTCATCCAGTCCAGGATGTAGACCTTGTGGAAGAGCCAGTTGGTCACGTAGAAGAGGACGGCGACGGCGAGCAGGGAGGCGATGCCCTCGACCAGCTCACGGTTGGAGACGCTGATCGAGATCAGGCTCTGCGCGGCCCACCAGGTCAGCACGCTGAGCAGGATCGCGGCCAGCACTCCGGCGTAGATCCAGGCGGTGTACCTCCGGGGGCCTCGCGTGGCCCGCAGGTAGCCGAGGATCGCTCCGACGATCAGGACCGCCTCCAGCCCCTCGCGGAGGATGATCACGGCGGACTGGGTCGCTGCCGAGATACCGCTCACGCCCTCGGCCAGGAGACCTTCCGTGTCGGCCAGTTTCGCCTTCAGGACCGCGGCGCTGGCCTCGATCTCACCGGGCGCGGCCTCCTCCCGTAGCAGCGTCGCCAGGCCCTTGTGACCGCCGGCCCCTTCCCAGAACAGACCCTCCAGCTCGCGGCTCGTGACCGGGGCACGGTGGACGAGGCTCAGCTCGGGCCCGCTCTCGAACACGGCATAGGCCTCCACTCGCGCTCGCTCCGCCTCCTCGTAGCGACCCTGCCGCGCTGCCGCCAGCAGCTCGTCGAGCAGCGTGTCGATGATCGTGAAGTCCGCCGCCGACCCGTCGGTCTCGGCCTCGACCCCGAACGTCGTCTCGACCAGGAGCAGCGCTTCCCCGACCAGCTGCTCGACCCGCTCGGTCTCGCCCAGGTCGGCCAGCACTGCCTGGAGCTCGGCCAGCAGCTCCTCGAGGCGCTCCGCCGCGCGGCTGTCCCTGGCCACCAGGACGGAGCGCAACTCCTCGAAAATGCCCTGTGCCTGGTCGAGGAACGTCCGTGCTTCCTGGTATTCGATCGGACTCGTGATCTCCCCGTCCCGCACGCCGTCCCGGTACTCGACGTAGACCAGGTCGAGGAACGTGTGGAGCAGGGTCGCGCGCTCGGCGAGCTCGGCGTCCGTCAGGTCGACCGGCTGGTAGTCGGCGAGCAGCAAACGGGCCGAGGCGATGCTCCTGTCGACGGCCCGCCAGTCCGCGCCTACGGCCGCTTCCTCCAGGGCCGCCAGGGCTCCGGCTAGAGCCGCCGCAGCGTCGTCGCCGCGCTTCTTCGCGAAGTCTCCGCGCACGATCTCGAAGTAGCCGCTCGCCAGGCCGGCCCACTCGGCAGCACGGGTGGCGAAGCCCTTCTCGGCCGCAGCAGCCAGGCTGGTCAGTGCATCGCGCAGGCGGAAGGAGTAGGCGTCGCGCAGGTCGTTCTCGACCGCAGCCACGGTTTCCGGCAGCGACCGGCGTCCGTCCTGGAGCGCAGCAAGGGCACGGGCGGCTCCGCTGCCCGCCGTCGCGACCTTCGTCGCGTCGCGGTACTCGCGCAGGCGAAGCCAGCGGGTAGCCCCCTCGATGTCACCCTCGCTCAGGCTGCCGAGCGCGGCCGTGTAGCTGCCCCGTAGGAGCGTTGCCCAGAGCTGTCCGCGGGCGGCAGCCAGGGCCGGAGCGTCGCCGGCAGCGGCGGCGGCGCGCGCCTCGTCGAGGACCTCGACGGCAGCGCGATCGGCGTCGGGGGCCAGGGTGGAGAGGTCGGGCTGGAGTACCTGGACGTACCTGGAGCCGGCCTGGGCGAGCAAGGCGGCAGCCGAGTCGTAATGGCCTCCCGTCCGCTCAGCGCGTTCCGCAGCGTAGAGGTGGTCCTGGGCCTCGAAGCCCAGCTCGCGGATCTCCTCGGCCGCCTGCCAGGGAGCGGAGCCCTGCGCGGACGCGATCGTGCTGCCCGAGAGGGCGCAGACAGCCGCCGACAGGACGAGCGCACGGAGGAAGACGCACCGATGCGGGCCGATTCGCTGCATAGGCTGTAAGGGCGCACTTATAGCTGGTGTCAGGGCATCCTGCGGACCGGGTGGCCCGATCAGGGCGGATCATCTGTGCCTCCGGCACACGGTCGAGGCAGAAGTAGGATCTGAGCGATGAGCGGCGGCAGCGGCCTCATTGCCGGGAAAGCTCCGTCGTGACCGTCGTCACCCTCGGCGAGACGATGATCCGGCTGTCGCCTCCCCGAGGCGACTTGCTGGTCGACGCGCAACGGCTCGATCTGCTGATCGGCGGGGCCGAGGCGAACGTCGCCGTGGCGCTGGCGGCGCTCGGCGTTGCGGCGCGGTGGCTCGGTGCGTTGCCGCGAAACCCGCTCGGCGAACGGGTCGCCTCGAGCCTTGCCGCTGCGGGTGTCGACGTCTCCCGCGTCGTCTGGCGCGACGAGGGCCGGGTCGGGTTGTACTTCGTCGAGGACGGGGTCTCGCCGCGTCCGGCCCGGGTCCTGTACGACCGTGCGGGGTCGGCCATGACGACGATGACCGCGGACGATCTCCCGGACGACGCCCTCGAGGGGGCCAGTCACGCCGTCGTGTCGGGGATCACGGCGGCGCTTCGACCCGACGGCGCCGCGCTGGCGCAGGCGTTTCTCGCCCGGGCCGCCGGGGCCGGGTGCCGGCGCATCGTGGACGTCAACCATCGGGCCCGGCTGTGGGACGCCGCCGAGGCGGCCGTCGTGCTGGCAGACCTCGTCCGGGAGGCGGAGGTCGTCTTCTGCTCCGTGTCGGACGCGCGCTCGGTGTTCGGCCTCGACACCACGGTGGCGGAGCTCGCCGGGGTGCTGCAGCGTGAGATCGCGACGGGCGCCGAGCTCGTCATCGTCACCGACGGCGCGCGCGGCGCGACCGCGTGGCATGCGCAGGCCGGGGCGTTCGAGGCCGGCAGTCATCAGGTCGAGTCGATCGACCCGATCGGCGCGGGCGACGCGCTCGTGGCAGGTGTCGTCTGGGGCGAGCTCGCCGGGTACCCTCCCGCCGAGGCGCTGCGGGCCGGGATCGCGCTCGCTGCGCTCGCCTGCACGGTCAGAGGCGACCACGCGCGCTTCGACGAGACGGCGGTTCGAGCCGTCCTCGACGGTGTCGGCGTGAAAGCGCTGCGGTAGGCCCGCCCTATTCCGGCAGGCGCATCGCGAGTCGGCTCGTGACCAGGCCCGTGTTGAGGCCGATCGTGCGCAGGCCGCCGAAGAGCCGTGCGTGCTCGATCTTGCAGCACCGGTCCATGACCACGTCGAGGCCGGCTGCGCGTGCGATCTCGCCCGCTTCCTCGCTGATCACGCCGAGCTGGAGCCAGAGCACCTTCGCGTCGATCGCGGCGGCCTGCTCGGCGAGCGCAGGTGCTTCCCGGGCGGGCCGGAACACGTCGACGATCTCGATCGGGCGGGGATGCGCGGCAGCCGCTTCGTGCAGGTCGGCATACACGGGGCGGCCGAGGATCTGCTCGCCGGCCCGGGCGGGGTTGACCGGCACGATGTCGTAGCCGTTCGCGTCGAGGTAGATGGCGGCGAAGGAGCTGGCGTTGTAGTAGTTCGTGCTCAGCCCGACCATCGCGATCGTCCGGTACGTGGTCAGGATGCGGAAGCGGTCGGCAACCGTCAGCCCTAGTTCGTTCCGCTCGCCGACGGCGCTCACGCGACGCTATCCCTGGTACGGCGCGCCGTACGCCTTGGAGAGGATCGAACGGCCCTTGCCGTTGTCCGCGGCACGAGCAGGGATCGCCTTCTGCGAGGCGGCCAGGGCGTGCTCCAGGTCCGTGAGGATGTCTTCGCTGTTTTCGATTCCGATCGAGAGGCGGATCAGCTCGGGTTGGATCCCGGCGGCGCGGAGTTCGTCGTCGGAGAGTTGTTGGTGGGTGGTCGAGGCGGGGTGGATGACCAGTGATTTGGCGTCGCCGACGTTGGCGAGGTGGCTGAACAGCTGGACGGCTTCGATGAACTTGCGTCCGGCTTCGCGGCCGCCGCGGATGCCGAAGGTGAAGATCGAGCCGGCACCGTTGGGTAGGTACTTGGCGGCTAGTTGGTGGTAGCGGTTGGAGGGTAGGCCGGGGTAGTTGACGAACTCGACGGCTTCGTGCTGTTCCAGGTACTCGGCCACCTGTTGGGCGTTTCGGACGTGGCGTTCCATCCGTACCGGCAGCGTCTCGAGGCCGATCAGCATCAGCCAGGCCGTGAACGGCGCCATCGTCGAGCCGTAGTCGCGCAGCATCTCCGCCCGGCACTTCAACAACCAGCCGAAATCACCGAAGTACTCGAAGAAACGCAGATCGTGGTAGCCCTTCGACGGTTCCGTCATGCCGGGGAACTTGCCGTTGTCCCAGGGGAAGCGGCCGGCGTCGACGATCACTCCGCCGATCGCGGTGCCGTGCCCGCAGATGAACTTCGTCGCCGAGTGCACGACGATGTCCGCGCCCCACTCCAAGGGCCGGCACAGGTACGGGGACGCGAACGTGTTGTCCACGATCAACGGCACCCCGTGCTCGTGGGCGAGCGCGGCCAGCGGCTCGATGTC
>JADZDV010000193.1 GCA_020850915.1 Chloroflexota bacterium
GCCTGGTCCCGGGCTTCTTCGGGGGCGGCCTGCCGCTCAACTTCCCGCTCGCCCAGGACGAGACGCTCTTTGGCATGACCCTCTCCGCCGACCGCTTCCAGCTCTACTACTTCGCCCTGATGACCGCCGTCATCGGCTGGGCCTCCACCCTGCTGCTGAGCCGGAGCAAGTTCGGCTACGGGCTCGTAGCGATCCGGGAGAACGAAGAGGCCGCCGAGGTCATGGGCATCAATACCACGGTCAGCAAGTCGCTCGCCTACGTCCTCAGTGCTGCCCTGGCGGCGCTCGGCGGCGCCGTGATCGGCTACCGGCTCACCAACATGACCACCGAGGCCGAGGCTCTGTTCAGCATGAACAACAATCTCCAGATGATCATCATCTGCCTGATCGGTGGTGTGGGAACCGTCTGGGGGCCGTGGATCGGCGCCTTCCTGCTGTTCGCCTTCCAGGAGGCGCTCCGAACGATCTTCAGCAGCAACGACTTTCTGCAGTGGCAGGCCACCATCTTCTCGCTCCTGATCGTGCTGGTCGTGCTGTTCCTGCCCAATGGCGTGCTCTACCTCTTTCGCCGTGGCGGACGCTCTGCGTGGCGCCGCTTCTTCCAGACAATACGGTACGAGCACGTATGACCGACTCGCCCCCGCCGGTGCTCCAGGTCAAGGACGCCACCAAGCGCTATGGCGGCGTCACTGCCGTGCGCGACGTCACCTTCGAGCTGCGGCAGGGCGAGATCGTCGGGCTGATCGGCCCGAACGGCGCAGGCAAGACCACCCTCGTCAATATGATCACCGGCACCGCTCGCCCAACGTCCGGCACGATCACATTTGGCGGCGCCGTCCTGAACGGACTGAAGCCGCACCGGATCGGTCGCATGGGGATCGCCCGGACGTTCCAGGTCGTGCGGCCGTTCGCGCAGCTCACCGTGCTGGAGAACGTGGCCGTTGGCGCCATGTACGGCTCGGCCGGCGCGAAGCGCTCGGCGCGGGTAGCGCTGCAGCGCGCCGACGAGATTCTGGCGTTTGTCCACCTCGCCGATCGCCGCGACGCCCCGGCTGCCAGCCTGCCGATCGGCGGTCGGAAGCGGCTCGAGCTGGCCAAGGCGCTGGCGATGGAGCCGCGCCTGCTCCTGCTGGACGAGGTGATGGCCGGCCTGCGCGGGGCGGAGGTGGACGAAGCAATGGATCTCATCCGCGCCGTCAACGCCCGCGGCATCACCATCCTCGTCATCGAGCACGTCATGAAGGTCATCGTCGGGATCTGCCAGCGCGTCGTCGTGCTGGACTACGGCCGGCAGATCGCCGAGGGCACGCCGGAGGAAGTCACCCGGAACCCCGCCGTCATCGAAGCCTACCTCGGAGCGTCGTATGGCCAGCGCAAGCAGGCCTGACGGCGCGCAGCCGAGCGACGTCCTGCTCCGCGTCGAGCACCTGGGCGTCGCGTACGGCGACGTCCAGGTGCTCTGGGACGTGGACTTCGAGGTGCGCAGCGGAGAGATCGTGGCGCTGGTCGGTTCCAACGGCGCTGGCAAGAGTACCCTCCTCTCGACGATCAGCGGCCTGATCCGCCCTCGCTCGGGCCAGATCACGATCGACGGCCAGTCCGTTGTCGGCGCCACCACCCAGCGGATCGTCGAGCTGGGAATCGCCCACGTACCGGAGGGCCGGCGCCTCTTCCCTGCCATGACCGTGAAGGACCAGCTCCTGCTGGGTGCCTTTCGCCGCGATGACAAAGCCCAGGTTCAAGCCGACCTGGAGCATGTGCTGAAGCTGTTCCCGCGTATCGAAGAGCGCATTCGCGCCATCGGCGCCACCCTCTCCGGCGGGGAGCAGCAGATGGTGGCGCTCGGGCGCGCGCTGATGGCCCGGCCGCGCCTGCTGATGATCGACGAGCTGTCGCTGGGGCTGGCTCCGCTGGTCATCGAGAGCCTGGCAGGCATCATCCGCGAGCTGAACCGCGAGGGGACCACGATCCTGATCGTGGAGCAGGACGTCCACCTGGCACTCGAGCTTGCCACTCGCGGCTACGTACTGGAGACCGGCCACATCACGCTGGCCGGCGAGTCAGCCCAGCTTCTGGACGACGAGCGCATCCGAAAAGCCTACCTCGGTATCTGACCCCGTCATCGAACCCCGGCGTCTGACCTCGGCATCGAACCCGGGTCCATGGCCTCGGAATCCCAGGCGCGTGTCACGGTCGCCCGCGCGGGCGTCTATGCTACTGTGACTCATGCTCGCCGTTTGCTCTGCCGACAGGCTCTGAAGGAGCACGGATCCATGCGACGCATCGTCTTTCTGCTTGTCATGATGAGCCTCCTCGCAGCGCTGCGCCTGCCGGCCACGGCACATGCTCAGACCATCGGACCAGACGGCACGCCCCAGGTCGATGCCAGCAGCGAGACCCTCGCGTACAGCGATGCCGCCATTCCGGAGATGCTCGTTCACTACGGGATTGTTATCCGTGAGATGGACGCGCTGCCCCAGAACCCCGGTCCGGACCAGGTGAAGACGAGTCCCATTCGCAAACGCCTGCTAGACCTTCGGCTCACGATGGACTTCAACGCCTATCTCTCCGAGCCCGGCCTGTTCGCGGTCTACCGCGATGCCATTGACGCGGCGTACGAAGAGCTGGGCGAGTACAAAGACCTCTTCGACACGCAAGCGATCGACGGCGCGCCGATCAACCCCGCCGCCCAGGACGCTCAACTGGCTCGGATGAACCTCGCGCTCGCCCCGCTGCGCCTGGCGAGCTTTCGTGAGGACATGCGGACCTTCTTCTCGAACGGCCGCCGGGACCTCTCGCTCTTTCTGGAGCCGGACGACCAGCCCCGCCTCTGGCAGCTCGCACGGTCCGGTCCGACCGACCGGCTCGACTCGGCTGGCAACGCGGCTCGCCTTGGCGAGCTGGTGCTGACCAATCTGCGCTCTGCCGGCCTCGTCGTGGACAACATTTTCGATACGGCGCAGGAGCAGCGCTTCCACGACATCCGCAAGGCGCTCCGCTCTATCCTGGTGCTCTGCGACATGTTCCCGTCCTTGAGCGCCGCCCTGAACGACGTCCGGGAGCCGCTGGACGACGCGGTCTCGTCGTACGGCAAGGTGAACGACCTGGTGATCGCCTACCACGCGGCCCAGATCACCGGACGGAACCTGGACCAGCGAACGACGGACCTGCGCACCGCCTACACCGCCAACCAGGACCTGGTGCGCAAGTTCCTTGAGAAGGGCCAGCTCGACGCCTACATCGCGAGCCTGCGCCAGGCCCAGTCCAACCATCAGCGGTAACCGCGACTGGCGCGCCGGAGCGTCTAAACCACAGCCACAGTGGGATCCACATGGTTGTGCCAGCAGCGTCCGCGCGTTTCACCGCGGCCTTGGTTTAGACGCAACGACTGACGGCGAGCCCGTCTGAGCGGGCGGGCTCGCCGTCAGTAGCTCTGTTTCTGATCGCCGATGAACTCCAGAATTCTCGTCCGCGCCGCGGCGGCGTCCGCCTCAGTCAGGACCGCGAGGTGCGATCGAGTGGTGCATTCGCGTAGGTTCAGACCGCTCGAACCGCATGGGTAGCTGTAAAAGCCGAAATACAGGTTGGCATTGGACCCGGCGACCCACTGCGTTTGCGCATCTCCGGTTGGAGCGAGCGCGTTGCAGAGAATGGGTGCGAACACACAGTCGTAGCTGTTGCCGACATTCAAGACACGCACAAAGTTGGCGCTCGCTGCATCGATCGAGCTCTGCAGGACGCTTGTCGTCTGAGGCTCCTGATCGTGGAGCTGCACGAGCTTATCGGCGGCTGCCCCACCGGTGATGCATTTCTTGTTGTTGCTCACCTGGTCCGCGGCCCAGCCTGCCGTCTTCACATCTTTGTCGACGCCATGAAGCGGGCTGTTGATCGTGACGACTCGTGAGACCAGTCCCCTGGAGAAGGTGGGGGTCGATGCTTTCCTGACAACTTCTTGCATCGCCACCATGCCGCCAAGACTGTGTCCGACCAGGACGAACGTGGTGTTCGGCTTCGCAAGCCGGTACTTGAGCATCAGCGAGTCATGGAGCATCGTGACTGCCTTCGTCTCATAGTCCGTTTTGACGGGGATATTGAGCTGGTAGGGCTTTGGCACCCAGTTGCCGTTCTTCACCTGTCCGCCCTGGTAGCTGTAGTCGAGGAGATCTGACGAGCTGAAGCCCCGTTCGCTCACGAGCCGGGCCCGAAGGGTCGTGAACGGATACGCCGCGTCACGCCGAATGGAGCTGCAAACTCCCTGGAGGAACACGATCTTCTTCTGTGGTGGCGTGTCTGGGAAGCGACATTCGAGGACCGTATGCCCGCTTGGTTCTATCGTGACCGTGAAGTCGATGGTCGTGGCAAACAGGTCGCTATCGCGGAACATGTTGCAGTGGCTTGAGGACTTTGTACTGCCGCGAAAGACCACTGTGTTCGACGGGCGCGGTGCGCCGATATCAGCCGATTCGCAGCGAAGATAGACCGGGGGCGACCAGCGCGCGACGCCGGGAGCCGTCTCAACGTGGTCAGGTCCCGAGCCGTATGGACTCGTCCCGATTCGGCAATTCACCGGCTCCAAATCGGTCTGGCTACGCGCGGATCTCGTCTTCCGGTCAGTTGGGACGGCCTCACCACCATGGTCCATGGACTCGGATGGAACGGCGACCCCTGGCGACGAAGCAAGGAAGTCTGCCGCCGCCAGCTTCGTCGGTGGCCAGAGAAGCGGCGTAGCCACCAGAACTGCGAGAACGAGTGCACGACCGTGCCGACTGGGACCGATCGGGATCATGGCTCTCGACTACCTTTCATTCAATTGCGAGCGGCATGTTACCGGAAATGGAGACGGCTGTCGCACTGACAGAGGTGGCCTGAGTGCAAGAGTTGAGACGAAGCCCGGAGGCCGCGGCGAGTGGTGTTGGCCGGTGGGCGGCGTGCCAGGGGTGTGACGGTACGCGGGAGCTCGTTCCGAGGCTCCCCGGCGGCTGGCTCGTTGTAAAGACTGCGCGTTTCTCGCTACCATCGCGCTCGATACCGGCGGAGTCGCCGGCTGGCAGGAGGTTATCGCGCTGCCAGGCTAACAGGACAGGAGAGATTCATGACGCGGCGATCAGGCAGGGCTGTGGGGATCGGGTTTGGCGTTGCGCTGGCGCTGGCGGGGACGCTCGTCTTCAACCTGGCGCCAGCCCTGGCGGATGGCAACCAGAGCCAGGACCGCCAGAAGAACAAGCCGAAAGACAACGAGATCCTCTGGGACCCGGTGGTCCAGGGCCAGGTCGTCCAGGTCTTCTGGGCGGAGGGCAAGGGCAAAGACAAGACCGCGACGCTGGTGGTGGACAGCAAGGAAGCCAATCAGTGGGTGTACGTGTACGGGGACAACCCGGGCGTGCGCGAGGCCATCGTGAGCGGACGCGCCTGCGTCGGCCGCTTCGTCGTCGCCACGGGCGACCGGCTCGAAGAGACAGCCCTCTCGGCTCAGGGCATCGAAGTCTACAACCTCGACACCCCCTGCACCGCGACCCTCGTACCGGGCACTGGCGGCCCGGTCTCACAGCCAGCCAGCCAGCCAGCGACCGTTCAGCAGCCACCGCAGCCGGCCGGGGATCAGCAGCCCGAGGACCAGCCAGAGCCGTAGCGTCAGTCGTCCCACTCAACCATCGGACACGCCACCGGTCCCCACGAAGGACCGGTGGCGTGTCGCTTCTCGTCGCCGGCCCGGGCGGCGCTCGGACGACCTACATGCCGACGACGCAGTCGCCTGGCGCTCAGTCGCGGCCGGTGAACGGGAGGCAGTTCAGCCTGGCGCTGCCGCGGCTGGTCACGCAGATCAGCCCGTCCGTCGTCACGAGCCCCGGTCTCCGGCCTGCCTGCACGCTCGGCATTCGCGCCTCTGCAACGGTACGAGACCACCATCCCGCACGCCTTCGATCTACCGGATGCGCCTCGTTCCTTCGCTCGCGACGAGATCGTAGGGTAGACTCCCCGTCCGACCTCCCCCCGCTGGGGGGATGAGTATGGGCCGCGGTTTCGTGGCCCATCGAGGCCTGGCACCAGCGTGGTGATCTCTCCTCCCCCGCGGTGGGGAGGTCGGGTGGGGAGCGGCGCCACGTTCGCCGATCCGGAAGGCAACCGGCGAAGAACGTGTGCGCGGCGCGCACCCCATCGATTCGTCCCCTCGACCGTGCGCGAAGCGCAGCGCTGACTTACACTAGGGACGGTGTGGCGGACCGGTCCGCCGTGCCCGACCGATCTCACGGTACTACGACATGGAGGCAGCATGGTCACGGCATATCTCCTCGTCAAGCTCGAGGGCGGCACCAAAGTGGGCAACCTGGAGCACGTTCGCAGCCGCCCAGAAGTGTCCGATGTCCACTTCGTCTTTGGCCCGTACGATGCAATCGTGCGCTGTGAGGTGTCCGACCTGGATGCGCTCGGCGAGCTCGCCAAAGCGGTGCGCTCCTGCCCTGGCATCTCGGAGAGCCTCACCTGCGTCGCGCTGGACTGAGCCTCGAGGCGGGGCAAGCCCGAGCGCCAGAGCTGAAAGGCGGCGTGCCATGCAGCAGACCATCCGACTCGGACGCATCGCCGGCATCGAGATCGGGGTGCACTACACCTGGCTGTTCGCGTTCGCGCTGGTCACCTGGTCGCTGGCTGCTGGCCTCTTTCCAGCAGACCATCCTGGCTGGAGCCCCGCGCTCTACTGGGTCACCGGCGCGGTGGGAGCTCTGGCGCTGTTCTCATCCGTCCTGTTGCACGAGCTGAGCCATTCGTTCGTCGCGCTCGCCCGGGGTATCGGGGTGCACAGCATCACCCTGTTCATCTTTGGCGGCGTCTCGAACATCAAGGGCGAGGCGCAGCGGGCCGGTGACGAGTTCCTCGTGGCGGTCGTCGGCCCGCTCAGCTCGTTCGTGCTCGCGGGCGTCTTCTGGGTCATCCAGCACACCCTGCCCCTCGGCACGGGCCCGCTGGGCGCGCTCGTCGACTACCTGGCATTCATCAACCTGATGCTGGGCGTGTTCAACCTCCTGCCCGGCTTTCCGCTCGACGGCGGCCGGGTGCTCCGCTCGATCATCTGGGGCAGCACCCGCAGCTTTCGACGGGCGACGACGATCGCCTCTTACGTCGGGCAGTCGTTCGGCTTCCTGTTCATCGCCGGCGGCCTGTTCCTCGGCCTGTCCGGGCAGCTCTTGAGCGGCCTCTGGACGGCGTTCATCGGCTGGTTTATCAACAACGCCGCGGAGTCCGTCCGCAACGAGCAGGTCACCCGCGAGAGCCTCCAGGGCGTGCGCGTCGCCGAGGTCATGAGCGCGACCCCACCCGTGACGAATGCGCTGCGCAGCGTGCATGACTTCGTCATGGAGGACGTCATGCGGCACGGCGTCCGCGCAATGCTGGTCGTGGACGGCGGCCAGCTCGTCGGTATCGTCAGCATCACCGACGCGCGCCAAGTTCCGCAGGCCGAGTGGTCCAGCACCGCTCTGGGCCAGATCATGACCCCAGCGCCGCTGAAAACCGTCTCGCCTCAGACCAGCCTGGAGGAAGCGCTCCGCGTCATGGTGGAACATGAGCTGAACCAGCTCCCCGTCGTGATTGACGGCCGGCTCGTGGGCCTGGTGGGCCGTGTCGACATCCTGCGCTACCTCCAGCTCGCCGCCGAGCTGCGCCTGCCCCCGAGGAACGGGGCGCCGCGTTCGGAGGGATGAGGCAGCCAGGACGTTGACCGGGGCATCCGCTCGTGCGACGGTGCTAACATAGCGCAGATAGCGCAATACTCCTCAACTGAAGGCTCTCTGGACATGGAAAAGACGGTTAGCGCCTTCCAGGCCCGGCGCCGGTTTGGCAAGATCCTCGAAGATGTCGCCGGCAAGGGCGACGCGGTGGTCGTGGAGCGTCATGGTGAAGCGGTGGCGGCCGTCGTCCCGATCGACGTCTACGCGCGCTGGAAACGGTCCCGCGCCGAGTTCTTCGACCGCCTGCGGGCGATCGCCGAGAGCTCGAATCTGACGCCCGAGGAAGCTGACCAGCTAGCTCAGCAGGCGGTTCAGGCGGTCCGCACCAGCTCAGCGTGAGCGTGATGTTCGACACCAACGTGGTCGTCAGCGGTCTCCTCTCGCCAAGCGCTCCCGAACTGGAACGATGATGTCCCTGTCGACGCACTCGGCCTCAGGACTGACGGTCAGCCCGGGAACCGCTCCCGCACTGCCGCGTCCTTGGTGCGCACGGTCTCCGCGATCCGCTCCTGGTAGCGCTGCATCGCCGCCTGTAGGGTCGGGTCAGCGCTGCCCAGGATCCGCACGGCGAGCAGGCCCGCGTTGCGCGCATTCCCGATCGCTACCGTGGCGACAGGCACGCCGGTCGGCATCTGGACGATCGAGAGCAGCGCGTCCACGCCCACGAGCTGGGTGATCGGCACCGGCACGCCGATCACCGGCAACGGCGTCGCGGCGGCCAGCATGCCCGGCAGGTGCGCCGCGCCGCCGGCGCCCGCCACGATCACCCGTAGGCCACGGCTGGCCGCCGTCCGGGCGTACTCCAGCATCTCATACGGCGTGCGGTGGGCGGAGAGAATGCGCACCTCGCTCAGCACGTTGAACTCGGCCAGGGCGTCGATCGCCGCCCGCATCGTCGCCAGGTCGGAGTCGCTGCCCATCACGATGCCCACCAGCGGCGTTGGACTCGCCTTGCCAGCCTGCTCTCGGGGCACGCTCATCGGTTCGCTCCCTCCATGGATGGCTCGATCAGGATGCTGGCCGCCTCCCGCGCCCGGCGCAGGACGTCTTCGGGATGGCGACCTGTGACGGTGACGTGGCCGAGCTTGCGACCTGGCCGAGCCCCCTTGCCGTAGAGGTGCACGTGCGCGCCCGGCACCGCCAGCGCGCGCGGCAGGTTGACGTTCAGGTCGGCGTTCACCGGACCTCCCAGGACGTTCACGGTGGCCACCGCCGGCGCCGTCAGCGCCGTTTCGCCCAGCGGCCAGTCCAGCACGGCGCGCAGGTGGTTCTCGAATTGCGACGTCACACAGCCCTCGATCGTGTAATGCCCCGAATTGTGCGGCCGGGCTGCCAGCTCGTTGACGATCAGCCGCCCTCCGCTCTCGAACAGCTCCACGGCCAGGATGCCGACCACGCCGACCTCCGTCGCGATCGCCAGCCCGAACTGCTCGGCTGTCTCGGCGAGCGTCGCATCGATCGGCGCCGGCGCCAGCACCTCCCGGCAGATTCCATCCACCTGGACCGTGTGTACCACGGGATAGGCCACCGATTCGCCAGACGGACGCCGCGCCACCAGGACCGCCAGCTCCCGCTCGATCGGCACAAACGTCTCGACCAGCAGCTCCAGGCCGGCCCCCGTCGCCTGGGCGAAGGTCTCATGGGCGGCCGCCGCGTTCCCCAGGACCCAGACGCCGCGCCCATCGTAGCCGCCCCGCCGCGCCTTGGCTACGGTCGGCCAGCCATGTTCGTTGCCGAACGCCACCAGGTCGTCCACCGACGAGACCGCGCGATACGCGGGGACCGGCAGGCCGAGCGCCCCGAGCCGCTGTCGTTGGAGCAGCTTGTTCTGCGCGAGCGCCACGGTCGCTACCGAGGGCCAGATCGTCCGCCCGGCCGCCTCCAGCCGGCCAAGCTGCCGTGCGTCCACCAGCTCGTGGTCGAAGGTGAGCGCGTCGCAGCGCTCCGCCAGCTCCGCCACGGCGTCCGACGTGGGCCCGCCGACGTGCACGTTGCGAGCGACCAGCGCCGCGCTGTCCGCCGCGTCCACGCCGAGCACGTGGACGCTCAGGCCGAGCGAGATCCCCGCCTGGTAGGTCATCCGGGCGAGCTGCCCCGCGCCGACCATGCCAACCGTCGGCGGCCCTTCATGGCGTCCGGGCTTCATGCCGTCGAGCATACACGAGCTAGCCCGGCGCGGGAAGAGCGGACTCACGGACACCCGACTCAACCCGAGCAGGCTCACCCCCGGTATGCTGGTCGTCAGGTCGCCGTCCCGCGGTCGCGAGGATCGCGGCGGCGTTCCGGCCGATGATCTGCTCCTGCGCCTCTGGTGGCAGCGCCCGGATGGCCGGCATCGCGTGGCAACCGTCCGGATCGCCAATCTCGAACGGATAGTCCGTGCCGAACAGCACCCGATCGGCGCCGACCAGGTCCACCAGGAAGCGGAGCGACTCTGGGCTGCCGACCACGGAGTCGTAGTAGAGCTGGCGGTAGAAGGCGCTCGGGGGCCGCGTGATCTGCTCCCGGCAGGCGGGCTCCGCCTCCCAGCCGGTTGCGAAGTAGGCCGTGTCCAGGCGCCCGCGCACAAAGGCGAGGTTACCGCCGCCGTGGCAGAGCACCAGCCGCAGCCCCGGGTGGCGCTCCAGCACACCGCTGAAGATCAGCCTGGTCACGGTAAGGGTCGTCTCGAACGGGAACGCCACCAGCGCGGCGAGGCGCCACTGGCCGAAGCGCTCGAAGCCCGGCACGGGCGTGGGGTGCATGAAGACGAGGAGTCCGAGCCGCTCCAGCGCCACCCACATCGGCTCGTAGGCCGGGTCGTCCAACGGCCGACCACCGGCCGAGGTGGCGATGGTCGCTCCGCGAAAGCCGTACATATCCACCGCGCGTCGAACCTCGTCCGCCGCGTGCTCCGGTTCACCCAGTGGGGGAGAGACCATGCCGCCCAGCCGGCCCTCGCCCTGGGACACCAGTGCCGCGGTGTGCTTGTTGACGAGACGGCACAGCTCGGCTCCGGCCGCCCCGCCGGCCCAGGAGACGACGTTCATCAGCGGCGAGATGAGCTGCGTGTCCACGCGGCGCGTCTCCAGGCTCTCGACTCGCGTCTGGAGGTCGTGCACCAGCGGGTCCACCCGCCCGTAGCGAACGCCGCCGGTCGTCAGGATGTAGCCGCCCTGGCCGTCCGGCTCGGTCGCCAGCCCGTAGGCCGGCTTGCGGCTGAGGTCGAACAGGAAGGCCTCGTCCAGAGCATGCGCGTGAACGTCCACGATCATGCGGCTATCCTCACAGGTGGTGGTCGCGACACCTCCATCGTACGGCCTCTCCGCTGCTCCATGCCGAGGCTTTGGGGATTGGTCCGGTAGGGGCCGTGTCTACACAGCTCGGGCAGACCTCACGCGCTGTGGGTTGCGCGAGCGCTTGCGCTCGCGGTCCCGGGAGCCGTAGCGTTGAGGCCGGGCTGGACAGCCGGCAGCGTTTTCACGCACGACTCTCTTAGAAGGAGCGCAACATGGCAGCAACATCTGACAGTCAGACTCGAACGGGCAAGCTCGCGGCCTACGTTGCCAACGGCCGTTTCGAGGACCTGCCAGCCGACGTCGTCGCGATGGCCAAGATGCTGATCCTCGACTCTATCGGCAACATGGTCGGCGGGGCGACCACCCCGCCGGGCCGCGTCTTCCTACCGTACTACGAGGAGATGGGCGGCAAGCCGGAATCCACCATCCTGGCGAGCGGCACGCGCGTCCCTTGCCTGCACGCTGTCTACGTCAACGCCGGTCTGAGCAACTGCCTGGACTTCGACGACGTCTACTTTGACATCGGCCACCCTGGCGCGACCATCGTCCCCCCGGCCGTCGCCGGTGGCGAGCGGGTTGGGGCGAGCGGGAAGGACGTCATCGCCGCCGCCGTGCTCGGCTACGAGATCTCGCTGCGCGTCTGCGACACGCTGCTCGACCTGCTCGGCTACCACCAGCAGGTGGAGATGATGGCGACCTGGCAGACATTCGGCGCGGTCACCGCCGCGGCGAGCGTAGCGAAGCTCTCCGCTGAGCAGGTCGCGACGGCGTTCGGCCACGCTGGCATGAGCGCCCCGGTGCCGGGCAACATGAACCTGGAGCCGGCCGACCGCCCGGTGAGCCAGATGAAGCACCACTACGGCTGGTCCGCCATGGCCGGCGTCCAGGCGGCCGACCTGGCGGCGCGAGGCCTGCGCGGCTTGAAGCACGTCTTCGACTCCGACCGCGGCTACTGGTCCGTGATCGGGGCCGCGAAGGACGAGGACGTCATCCGCCTGACCTCGGGCCTCGGGGAGGAGTACCTGACCCGCCACGTCGGACTGAAGGCGTACGCTGCCTGCCGCCAGACCCACGCTACCCTGGACGCCGTCCACGCCCTGGTGGCCCGGCCGGAGTACAGCGCCGAGAAGGTGGAGCGAGTGCTGGTGGAGAGCATGCCAAGCATCCCGCGCGCCTTCGACATCCGCCAGCCGGCCGACGTGATCGACGCGGAGTTCTCGATCCCGCCGATCGTCGCCCTGACCCTGGCTGGCCACTCAGTCTCACACGGCATCAACCTCGACCGGCTGCGCGACGAGCCCGTTCAGCGCCTCATGTCGAAGATCGAGCTGCGCGAGCGGCCGGACGCGATGCAGGTCTTCCTGGACGAGCGCTACATGCCCGCCACCGTGACCGTGGAGCTGAGCGACGGCACCACCCTCCAGCAGAGCTGGGACGCCCCGACCGGCGAGTACCAGCTTCCGATGAGCGAGGAGCGAGTGAGGAGCAAGTTCCTCGAAGTCACCACCCCCATCGTCGGCGCCGAGCAGGCGGAGCGCTACGTCCGCCTGGTCGAGCGCCTGGAGAGCCTGGAGAACATCGCGGAGCTGACCGGCCGCTGAGCGAGACCGGCCGGACTCCCGTTAGCGGGAGCCCGGCACTCTCGCGATGGCGTCCAGCTTGACGGCAACGTTCGGGTCTCGGTCAAGCCCCGGCATGGCGAGCAGCAGGCTGGCCGGGAGCTGGCCGAGGCGGAGGGCCGCGGCGCGCTCGACGGCTGGCAGGTCGTCGTGACGCAGCGTGTAAGCGTGGAGCTTGAGCAGGTCGTCTGGCCCCGCGCCCTCCGACTCCAGGATCTTCAGCAGCCGCCCGAGCGCCGTCCAGGTCTGTTCGCCGGCCGCGCTCACCGCGTACGGCCGTCCGGCCT
This sequence comes from Chloroflexota bacterium, assembly GCA_020850915.1. The sequence goes on from JADZDV010000193.1 coordinate 12,909, forward strand.
GCAGACGCGCCCCGGCCTGCTCCTCCGTTCCCACCTGGCCGGAGACGTAGAGGAACGGTCCAGCCTTCACGGCCAGCGGGCCGTGGGTCGTCGAGCGTAGCCCGCCGGCCTCCACAATCGGCTCCTTGCGCCACGCTCCGCCCGGGGTGAGCGCCACCAGGTCGATCTCGAGCAGGGTGTCGCTCGTCCGCCCCAGGTCTGCCACCTGGACCATCGTCGAGGCGGGCGCGTGGCGCGGATCGGGGTAGAAGTGGCGCCGAACGCGCTCTACGCTCGGGACGTGGTACGCGTTGCGCACCCAGATCGTCTCCTTCAGCACGTCGTCCAGGGAGGCGCCGGCCTCGCTGAGAATGATCCGAAGGTTGTTGTAGGTGGACCAGGCCTGCGCCAGGATCGGGCCCTCTCGCCGGTCGATGTGCTTGTTACCGGTCAGCAAGAAGCGTCCATCTTCCGGTAGCTCCTCGATCGCCATGACCGTGTCGCGGGTCTTCGGATCGTACCCGGTCTGGCCGGACGGCCAGACGAGCTGCCCGGCGCGCAGGGCGACCGAGAAGTGGGCGGGCGGCGCGATGCTGGAGCTGATCGGCGCCTTCTCCACACCTGGCAGACTCGCGTCCGGCACAATCGCCAGCCCGTCGATCATCAGCTTGACGTCCGGGTGCAGGCCGCGATTGGACATCTCCAGGACGGTTGAGGTCGGCGGGAGCTTCGTCAGGAACACCGCCCGCGCGCGCTCCATGCCCGGGAAGTCGTCCAGATCGCTGAAGAAGGTATTCGTCCGAACCAGGTTGTCCAGCGTGGCCCCGAACGGCTCGAGCAGCCGCCGCAAGTTCTCGTAGATCTGCCAGGTCTGCACGGTGATCGGCCATTCGAGGTCATCCACGTAGCCGCGGTGCTCCGCCTGGCGCGCCCGCGCGCCCGCGCTGAGCTCCTCCGAACACGTGACGATCTTGCCCGTCTCCGGGTTGACGGCGATCTGCCCGGAGAGATGCACGAACGGCCCGTACCGCGTCACCTCGGCGGGGATTCCCGCCAGCCGCCCCGTCGCACCAGTCAACTCGCGCTGCATGCCCCGCACCTCCCCTGAATCAGTCTGTTCACCGGGATCTCCAGCGGCGAGCGGCTGCGCGCCCGTCCTGGCTTGCCCAGATGGTCTCCTTCGGCATGGCGCACCCGGTCCTACGCCGTGGCGATCGCGTCGAGCGCGATCCGCGAGCCCTTGATCGGAAGGCCGGGCGTCTGCATGGCGAAGATGGCCGGCGGATCCTTCGGGAAGCGCCGCCGCGCCACGCGTTCGAAGGCCGGGTAGTCGCGGATGTCGCGCAAGTAGGCGTTCAGCTTCACCACCCGCGCGAGCCCGGCCTCGCCGCCGAGCGCCGCGGCCATCTGGTCCAGGATGAACCAGGCCTGCGCCGTCACCGGCCCCTCGAGCGCGTCGGCGGCGAGGCTGCCGGCGCTCAGCGCCTTCCCAGCCTCGCCGAGGTCCTCCAGCCCCGCGACCGTCCGACCGAGCCGCGGGTCCCAGGCCTCCAGGCTCGAGATGAACGCCAGCGGCCCCGCCGAGGTGGCGATGGCGCGGTGGCCCAGCGGCGTCACGCCCGGCGTCTCGAGCGTGGCGCGCTTCCACGGCCCAACTGGCGTGAGGAACACCGCTTCGACCTCTACCGCGAAGTCCGGCCGCGCAAGCTGGTCCACGCAGTACATCGAGACGGCCGGCGGATCGTTGGGGAAGAAGCGGCGCAGCAGCCGCTCGGCCGCTGGCGCGTGGCGCGAGTCCAGCAGGTAGACGACCACCCTGACCACGTCCCGCATGCTCGCCCCGTGCTCCTGGACGATCGCCTGGATGCTCCGCAGGTTGAACCAGGTCTGGGCCAGAAACGGCGCGTCCCAGCTCTCGGCGGCCAGCGTGTCCGAGGTGAGCTGCGCTGCCTCGTCGGCTGGCAGGTCGCTCGGGGAGAGAATCACCTTGCCATTCTCTGGCACGGCCGCCACCACGCCGCCCAGCCAGACGAGCTGCCCGGCTCTCGCGCCTAACTGGTAGTGCGACAGCGCCAGGTGGTCGAACTCGCCGGTGTGCTTGATCGTCTCCTTCTTGTAGCCATCGCCGGGCGCCACCGCGATCACGTCGAAGCAGATGACGGACTCTGGCAGGACGAAAGCCGAGGCCTGCGCGGCGGTGCTGGGCGAGGGATCCTCCGGCGCGAACAGTTTTGCGCGCGTCTCGACGATCTCCGGGAAGTCCGTCATGTCCGTCGAGTAGATGACGTAGAGCAGGATGTCCTGGATGGACGAGCCCTGCTCCTTGAGCAACGTGTCGATCTGCTTCAGGAGCGCCCAGGTCTGGCCGATCGGCGGCCCCTGCCGGCTGTCCGGGGCCATCCGGCCGCTGACCAGCCGGGCGCCCTCCTCGCCCAGGTCCGTGTGATCGCGCACCGGTCGCCCGGTGGCCTGGTCCAGCGGCATCTGGCCGGACAGGAACAGGTAGGGGCCCACCCGCGTGGCCAGGCTGCCGCCGCCCATGATGGTCCGCACCGTGGATGACGTGACGATCTGCTTCTCCACCTCAGCTCCTCTTGCCGTTCGCACCCGCGCGCTCGATCCGCGGCACGATTCCGAACCACTCGGCGGCGTTGCCGCTCAGAATGCGCTCCTTGTCGGCGCTGCTGGCCGAGGCCAGCGCCCGCACGTCTCGCCCGGGGTGCGGCTCGCCCATATCGAAGGGGTGGTCCGTCCCCACCATGACCTGCGTCGGGCCTACCAGCGACACCAGGTACTCCAGTGCCGCCAGCGAGTGGGTCAGCGCGTCGAAGCGCAGCTGCTTCAGGTAGTCCGTCGGCAGTCTCGGAATGAGCCCCTTCGCCTCCTGCCGGACCTGCGCCACGTGGTCGAACCGCCCGATCTGGTACGGCACAAAGCCGCCGCCGTGGGCGAAGTAGATCCGCAGGTCGGGCAGACGGTCCATCACGCCGCCGTAGATCAGGCTCCCGATCGCCAGCGTCGTATCGAGCAGAAAGCCGACCGAGTTCTCGAAATAGTACCGTCCGGCCCGTCCGCCGGCGACCGCGCAGGCGTTCGGATGGACGAAGATCGGGGTCTGCATCTCGGCGGCCGCCTGGAAGAAGGGGAAGAGGGCCGGATCATCCAGGTCGCGCCCGTTCACGTTCGTGCCGATCTCCACGCCGCGCAGGCCGAGCGTGCCGATCGCCCGCTCCAGTTCCTGGATCGCGGCCGGCACGTTCTGGAGCGGCACGGTCGCCATGCCCGCGAAGCGGTCGGGAAATGTCCGCGCCGCCTCGGCCAGGCCGTCGTTCTGAAGGCGAGTGACCTTCATCGCCAGCGGCTCGTCCGCCCAGTAGAAGAACATGAAGGTCGGCGGCGCAATCGTGCCGACGTCCACCCCCTGCCCGTCGAGCGCGGCCATCTTCTGCTCCGCCACGCACCACGTCTCGTCGATCGGCCCGACGCCCAGCGGCAGCGGGTAGACCGTCGGGACGATCCAGGGCCTGCCCGCCTCGTCGCGGCGCAGCCGGGCGCCCCAGACGTCGGGCTCGCGCTCGACGGCGTCCAGGTAGACCTTCGGCACGAAGTGCGTGTGGACGTCGACGATCATGAAGCCCGCCCCCGCGCCGGCAGCGCCGCCCAGGCGCCGGCCACCTCGTCGGCCTTGACGACGACTCCGAAGGTGAGCTGGATGTTGATCGCCGTCCAGCGGTGGATCTCCTCGCTGGTGGCGCCGCTGAAGTCCTCGTTCGTCGTAGCCACGCAGTCGTCTACGAAGACGACGTAGTAGTTGCGGAAGTAGGCGTCCCGCGAGGTGGACTCCACGCAGACGTTGCTGGTCACGCCGGTCATGATAGCTGTCCGGATGCCGGCGCTGCGCAGCACGTCGTCCAGCTCCGTGCCGTGGAAGGCGCTGTAGCGGTGCTTCGTGATGACCACTTCGCCGGGCAGCGGATTCACCCGGTAGAAGTCTGCCCCCCAGCTCCCGCTGAGGCAGCGCTGCGACAGCAGTCCGCGGCGCAGGTTGCGCTCCCGCATCGGCTCGGAAAGGTACGGGTCGTCGTAGATGGAGCGGATGAACACCACCATCACGCCGGCCCGCCGCGCCTCGTTAATGAGCTGCTCCAGCCGCGGGACGCACGCCTGGATCATCGTGAGATCCTGGTTTGTCCGCCCGAAGAACCCCTCATCGGCGCAGAAGTCATTCTGCACGTCCACCACAATCAGCGCCGCGTGCCGCGGATCGACCTTCTCATCCAGCTCCCGCAATACCTCAACCATCCCAGCCTCCCCGTCCGCTCCCCATTTCACTCTTCACTCTTCACTCTTCTCACTTCCGGGCCAGCGCAGTTGTCCGATCTCGACTGAGCAGGTCCAGCGCTGCTAGTGCGTACACCCTCGTCCCAGCCTCCAGGTGGTCGATACCCACGACCTCCCCATAGTCCGGGTCGTAGGCGCTGTAAACGCCGGGCCTGGTGCGGGAGATCCCGCCCACGCCGTAGGTCACGCCGCGCGTGCCGTACTCGTAGAAGGCGTGGTTGTCGCTCGAAACAGCAAAGCGGCCCGCGTCAGGCTCGACCGGCTCGCGGCCGAGCACCTGCCGATGCGCTCGCTTCATCGCCCGGACGACGTATTCGTCCGCGCCGATCTCGTAGCCCTTGCTCGTCATGTACAGCTCCCACTCCAGGCCCAGCTCGGGATCTTCCCGATTCAGCCCACGGAGCAGGTCCTCGAAGTCGCGGTAGACGGCGATCACGTCCACGCCGGGGTTCAACATGATGTCCACGTAGAGGTGGCAGACGTTGGCAACCAGACCCGGGCTCTGGGGATAGCCGCCCTCGATCCCGCCAACGTTGAGCGTCGGCAGCATCAGGGGGTGCGGGTACTTCGCGCGGTAGGTCTCTTCCCAGGCGCGAATGCGGGGCGTGACCTTCTCCATCTTCACGATGGCGTCCACCCCAGCGTGGCGGTAGGCAGAGTGCTGGGTCACGCCCCGCGCGGTGACCCGCACGAAGTGGTAGCCGCCGTTGGCGATCTGGACGCGCAGCCCGGTCGGCTCACCGTTGATCACCAGATCTGGCAGCACGCCGTGCGCGGCCATGTAGCTCGCTCCGAAGCCGGCTCCACGGTAGGCCGCGCCCTGGTACTGGCCGATAGGTGCCCGCTCGATCTCGCCGATGACGCCGGCGACGATCAGGTCGCCCCGCGGCCGCACGCCAGCCGCCTGGAGCATCTTCGTTGCCATCCAGTAGGCGGCGAACGAGACCTTCATGTTCGAGGCGCCCAGCCCGCTGATCCAGCGGCCGTCGACGATCTCGGACGTCGCCTTGCCAACGCCTGGCGCCACGTCCATGTGGGCGAGGAACATCAGGCTCGCGCCGTCGCCGGCACCCCGCCAGCGGCCGATCGCGTTATTCCGCCCGGCCTCGACCTCCTGGAGGCGCACTTCCAGCCCGAGCTGGGCGAAGCGCTCGGCGAGGTACTCGCCGAGCGGCCCCTCGCCGCCCGTCGGGCTGTGGATGTCGACGATCTCACGGGCCATCTGGACCAGCTCGTCCCGGTCCAGCGCGGCCAGCACGCGATCCTGGAGCGCGTCCACGTTCGCCACCTCCCTGGTGCGTCTTCAAACCTCGGCGGAGCGGCGCTCCGCCGTCGTTTCTCCTGTCCCCACCCGTCGTTCGACCAGCAGCCTGCGCTGACGCTCTAGCGTGGCGTCAGGGCGCGATGGCAGCCACCGCGTCCACCATGAGCCGCGCGCCGGGCGTGGCCAGCGGCTCGGGGACACAGGCGAAGGTCAGCGCGGCGTGGCCGCCGACCCGGTCGGCGAACGCTGCCTGGACGTCCGCCAGATCCAGCGGATCAGCCACGAACACCTGGAGCTTGACCAGCGCGTCGAGCGCGCCGCCGGAGGCGCGACAGCCGTCCTCCAGCACCTCGAGCACGTCGTCCACCTGTTCCGCCGCCGAGCCGCCCGGGCGGGGGAGCTGGGTGGAGAAGAAGAGCAGGTTGGCGGCCCGTACGGTCGGCCCGTCCACCAGCACCTCGCCGCCCCCCGCGAGGCCCTGCCCGCCGCCCCGGTGGGCGATCGGCGTGATCTCGATCCGCCCGCCGATCGGGTTGATGCTCCGCACCGGCGTCACGACCAGGGCCGGCGGGTTCTCGGGGAACAGCTCGCTCCACGCCTCGTGGAAGCTCGCCAGGTCCTCGGTGAAGTGGGTCAGGTAGACGTTCACCTTCACGACGTCAGTCAGCCCCATCCCCGCCGCCTCGAGAATCGGCTGGAGCTTGCGGCGCATGACGAACGTCGTCTGTCGCTTGATGGCGGAGCCGTACCAGAAGTTCGGGCTCACCCGCGCTTCGACGTCCACGCCCGTGCCGAGCGCGCCGGGATAGGCGCCCGCGCCGACGTAGTCCGACGCGGTAGCGCCGGCCAGGAAGTGCCAGTCTCCCACCAGGATCCCCTGCGAGTAGCCAGCCGCCGGCTGGAGCGACTGCGCGGTCGAGATGGCGCGCTTGTTCGTCGGGTCCGCTGCCGCGATGCCGTCCAGCTCGACGACCGCGTCGCCGGCCGCCAGCGCGATCACGTCGAGCGCGGTGCTGGCCGGGCGGTCGCTGGTCAGGAAGGTGTCGCGCTCCTCCAGGTACGGCGCCGTGTACGTTCGCCCAGGGTGGAACTGGTCCACCCGCGCCAACGCCTCCAGGCTCGTAGCAGCCTGCTGGAGCAGGTCGCGCAGCGCCCCGTACAGGTAGGCCGTCTGGCGCTTCGTCGGCGAGCTGTGGAACGGGAACCGCGGATCAACCCGCGCCGCCTCTGGCAGGCCGTTCGCGAACGCCAGCGCGCCCAGACCGGAGATGAAGACCAGGTCGTCCACGGCCACGGCGGCCGGGTAGGAGGCGTTGGCCAGCGGGCCGCTGACGGGATGGATCGCCGTTCGTCGCATCGCTACAACCCCAGATATGCCATCTTGACGTGATCGTCGTTCGCCAGCTCCCGGGCCGGCCCTTGCAAGACCACCCGACCGTTCTCCAGCACGTACGCCAGGTCGGCAACCTCGAGCGAGTGGTGGACGTTCTGCTCGACCAACAGGATCGTGACGCCCTCGTCCTTGATCCGCCGGATCGTGTCGAAGATGCTCTTCACGACCAGCGGCGCCAGGCCGAGGGAGGGCTCGTCCAGCATGAGCAGCCGTGGGCGGAGCATCAGCCCGCGCCCGATGGCGACCATCTGCTGCTCGCCACCGGAGAGCGTGCCGGCAAGCTGCTGCTCGCGCTCCTTGAGGCGGGGGACCATCTCGAAAATCTGCTCCAGCGTGGCGTCGCGCTCCTTCCGCGCCGTCCCGACCATCGCGCCCAGCTCCAGGTTCTCGCGGACCGTCATCATGGGGAAGAGCTGGCGGCCCTCCGGTACATGCGCGAGTCCCAGCGGCACCACGGCGTGCGACTTCATGCGCTCGGTGCGCTGGCCGGCCAGCTCGATCGAGCCGGCCTTGATCGGCAGCAGGCGGGAGATCGCCTTCAGGGTGGTCGTCTTGCCGGCACCGTTGGCGCCGAGCAGCGCGACGATCGCCCCTTCCGGCACCTCGAACGAGACGTCCCAGAGCGCCTGGAGATCGCCGTAGGCCACGGCCAGTCCCTCAACGCGCAGGATTGGCCGGCTCCGCGCCATACGCCTCCCCCAGGTACGCGCTGATCACGGCCGGGTCGTTCCCGATCTCGCTCGGCGGCCCGTCCGCGATCTTTTCGCCGTGGTCCATCACGACGATCCGGTCGGACAGCGACATCACGACCCGCATGACGTGCTCCACGACGATCAGCGTGATGCCGCGCTCCCGAACGCGGCGCAGCAGCCCGATCGCCGCCTCGCTCTCGGTCGGGTTCAAGCCAGACGTGACCTCGTCCAGCAGCAGGAGCTTCGGCCGCGTCGCCAGCGCGCGGGTCACCTCGAGCCGCTTCCGGTCGGCGATCGTCAGCCCGCGGGCAAGCTGGTTCGCCCGCGACCCGAGGCCGGTGAACTCCAGCGCCTCGCGCGCGATCGCCTCCGCCTGGCCGGGGCTGTTGACGTGGTTGAACGCGCCAATCATCACGTTGTCCAGCACGGTCAGCCGCCCGAGCGGCTTGACCACCTGGAACGTCCGCGCCATCCCAGACTGACACATCCGGTCCGGCGATTGGCCGGTGACGTCCTGACCCAGGAAGCGAACCGTGCCCGAGGTCGGACGCTCGAAGCCGCTCACCAGGCTGAAGAGCGTCGTCTTGCCGGCTCCGTTCGGCCCGATCAGCCCGACGACCTCGCCCTCGCGCACGTCGAAACTGACGTTGTTCACGGCCGCCAGACCGCCGAAGTACTTGGTCAGGTCGCGCACTTCCAGCACAGTCAGTCTTCCACGATCGCGCTGGTCGCACCGCGGGCCAGTCGCCGCCGCTCGATCGCCTGGCTCACCCGGCCCCAGATCCCCTCGGGCAGGAACAGGATCACGACGATCAGGAGCAGCCCGGAGAGCAGGGCGTTCGCCTGGCCCGCCGCCTGGCCGAGCTGTCCGCTCCGGATCACCTCAGTCGAGATCGTCAGGATGATGGCGCCGATCAGCGGCCCGCCGATGGTGCCGATCCCGCCAACGACCGTGATGATCAGGACGGTCAGAGAGATCTCCAGCCCGCTGTAGACGATGTTCGGCTCGAAGTTGCCGTAGTACAGCCCGTAGAAGGAGCCCGCGAGTCCCATGAAGAAGGCGCTGAAGACCATCGCCACCAGCTTGTAGCGCAGCAGGTTGACGCCCAGCGTCCGAGCGACGTCCTGATCCTCCCGAATGGCGACGAAGTAGTAGCCAAACTTCGAGCGCACCAGCAGCGTGGTGGTCAGGAAGCAGAGCGAGAGGATCAGGGCGACGATGGCGTAGGTGACCCGCTTGTCCGGGAACGGCGAGGTGAACAGCAGGCCAGCCGGGCCGTTGGTCAGGTCGCGCCAGTTCTGGACGACCAGGCGTGTGACCTCGGCGATCGCCAGCATCGACAGGGCGAAGTAGGCGCCGCGCAGGCGGAAGAGCACCAATCCCACCGGCACGGCGAGGACCACTCCGGCCAGGGCGCCGGCCAGCAGGCAGGCGAGCGGGTCCCACTGGAGCTTCATGTACAACAGGGCGAACGTGTAGGCGCCCGTGCCAAAGAACGCGGCGTGCCCGAACGATTTCTGCCCGGCGAAGCCGCCCAGCAGGTTCCAGCTCATCGCCTGCACCGTGGCGTTCATGATCAGGATCGCCATGTGGAGCAGGTAATTGTCCGGACTGGTCAGCGGCACGGCCAGCACCAGCAGGGTGGCCGCGGCCCAGCCGAGGTAGAACGGGTTGCGCCAGATCGCAACACCCGTCTGCGCGGAGGATTTCGCGACGGCGGCGCTCATACACGCGACCTGCCTAGCAGGCCGCCCGGCCGGAAGATCAGGACGAGCAGGAAGATCACGAAGCCGATGGCGTCCTTGAAGCCGGTCGAGACGTAGATCGCGCCCAGGGACTCACCCAGTCCGAGCGTGACGCCGCCCAGGATTGCCCCGACCACGCTGCCCAGCCCACCCAGCACCACGATCTCGAACGCTTTCACGGTGAAGGGACCGCCAATGGCCGGGACGAGGGGGAAGACCGCCGAGAAGATCGCTCCGGCCGCGCCGGCCAGGCCCGCGCCGATGCCGTAGCTCAGCATCTCCGTCCGCTCCACGTCGATCCCCATCAGCGCCGCCGCCTCGCGGTTCTGCGAGGTTGCGCGGATCGCCTTGCCGGTGTCCGTGCGGACCAGGAAGAAGTACAGGCCCGCCGCGAGCAGGATCGAGACGGCGAAGGCGATCGAGAGCGAGATGCTCACGCCAAGGCCGAACAGCTTCCAGGTGTTGCTCGAGTAGCTCGTCACGACGCTGCGGTAGTCGGCCGTGAAGAAGAACTGGACCAGGTTCGTGAGCACCAGGGCGAGTCCCCAGGTCAGGAGCAGCGAGTTGTCCTCCAGCTCCGTGTCGAGCCGGCGGATCAGGAACTGGTAGATCGCCAGGCCCACCAGGAACAGGGCCGGCGCCGCGACGAACATGCCGATGAACGGATCGACGTGCAGGAAGGTGAACAGAAAGAACGAGAGGTACATGCCCAGCATCAGCAGGTCGCCGTGACAGGCGTTGATGATGCGCATCACGCCAAAGATCAGGGTCATACCGATGCCGATGAGACAGTACTGGCCACCCAGCAGGATGCCGCTGATGATCGTCTGGAAGAAGACTTCGAGCTGTGGGTCCAATCGCTCTCACTCCCGCCCAGCGAGCAGGCTAGCGGGGTCGGGCACCTCCTGTCGACCCCGCCGCTGCACAGTGGCCAAACCCCGCCTGACTAGCGCAGACCCGGCACTGGGAAGAGGAGCTTCGCGGATGCGATGTCGTCCGGGTAGACCGTGGCTAGCTTGCCGTTCTGCCACTGGACGACCAGGCTGGGAGAATGGTTCTGGTTGGTGTACTTCTCCCAGTTCTCGAACTTGATCTTCCCGAAGGCGGTCATCAGGTCCGTCGCGGCCATGGCGTCCCGGATGTCGTCGCGTCCAAGGGACTTGGCCCGCTTCAGGACGTCCTGCAGCACGAACACCGAGGAGTAGGCGCAGACCTGGGAGAACGTCGCCATCTTGCCGGTCTTCGCCTTGAGGCTGGCGTAGAACTCCTTGTTGCCCGGGAAGTTCAGGTCTGGCGCGGAGATCGTCGCGGCGACCAGGCCGGTCGAGAGGTCCTTGACGCCGTCGCCGAACTCGTCGTAGAGGAAGCCGCCGCCGGTGCCGGCGAAGATCTTCGGCTTCAGCTCCAGCTCCTTCGCCTGCCGCACCAGCAGGACGGCGTCCGCCAGGTACGCGCTGTAGACGACGATGTCCGGGTTGGCGGCTTTCACCTTGGTCAGGGTCGGCTTGAAGTCCACGCCGCCAGCCTCGAAGCTCTCAGCCTGGTACTTGTACTTGTTGCCGTCGGCCCAGGCCTTCATCGCCTTGTCATACGAGGTGCCGTAGACCGAGCTGTCGTAGACGTGGAAGACGCTCTCGGGCTTGA